>NZ_JAKGAW010000018.1:0-84704 GCF_021532475.1 Pseudoalteromonas sp. APAL1
CATGCCGAACTCAGTAGTGAAACGAAACAGCGCCGATGATAGTGTGGCATTTGCCATGTGAAAGTAGGACATCGCCAGGCTCCAAATTAAAGAAAGCCCGATTCGAAAGAGTCGGGCTTTTTTGCGTCTGGAGCTGTCAGCTTTCAGCTTTCAGCCGTCAGTTGAAATGTGGGGTTGTCCTGTACAGAGTCATCCTCAGCAACAAAACCCCGTAGGAGGCACTTCAGTGCCGAATTCAGACCTTAACAAACACATTCACGGCTAAAGCCATACCTACAAGTACACTTTGCCTAGAACCTAGAGCCTTCGTTAGAGGAAGGCGCAGCACCAAACATCTCCACCGCGCGGCTGATCGCTGAAGGCTGAAAGCTGATAGCTCTGTGTTGGGTTTCGCTTCGCTCTACCCAACCTACGGCAGGCTTTAAACTTTACTCTTGCTACTAAAAGAGCCCGTATTCTTCGGTTTCTTCAGCTTCATGGCGCATGAGGTGTTCTGGACGGAATATTGCGCTTGGATCTAACAACAGGCTATGTTTATTTTTCATTTTGATTAAACCACGCATCATATTTTTCGTCTGAGGATCAACATCGAAACCCACAGAGGTGAGCTGCTCTAATGGTTTAATATCTTCTTTTTTTACGTTTATGTTATCTTCAACTTGGTCAACTAACAGACCTATATGAGGCGTGATGCCATCTTTTGTTGTGAAGATAATAATTGGCTTGTAATCAAGGATAATTTGTTCTCGGGCTGACTCAAATAATCTGACGAGTTGATTAAATACCTGACGTTTTTTTTCTTCAAAAACACTAAGAACTTTTTCTTGGGGTTGGCTTTTCTGTAACTCTAATAATTCTCTGGCCATAGCATGTAGTTCACGATGAGGTGCATCGAACTTAACAATAATGCTGTGTAAATCCTCGTTATCTGTTTTGAAATTGTTATACCAGCGGCCAAATTCACACTTATCAGGATCTGTTGATTTAGTGAATGGAGTGCCTGTTACTAAGCTGTGCTCCAACGCATTTAGCCACTCTAGGTGCTCTTTTTCTCGTTCTACTAATAAATCTGAAAGTGCAGTGTTTGTATCACTTGTTGATTGGTTGTTTAAAACGATGCCTAAATCAAAGATAGGGGTGGGTGTATCCATGTAGTCTTTTACACCAATGAAGCTTTTATTTTCATTCGGCAAAGATGTCAAATTTCCTTCATAACGTTCAGTTAGAAGTATATCGAGAATTTTTAATGAAATGGTCTTTTGCCCGACACGAAAATTAATCAGATCCATATTTCCCTCAAAGCCTTGTTAAGTCTTTATAGCATAGAACATTATTGCTAATTAGTTGTAGTTAAATTTAATTACTTTTGTAGTATGAACGATAGATTTTTTTTATCTTATCTTTATCGGGGTCACTAAACAGAGCGGCCAGCTCACTATCTCTGTCAAAGGTTTTGTTTAGCTGGATTAGTAAGCATTGATTATTTAGTGGTGTAGGGCATTCTTTTGCGGCTTCTACTAAAGCTGCTGCATTCAAATAGCCTTCAAAAATAATTCGATTAGGGGTCACATTATAAGGTTTGATATCTTCCTTAAAGCTTTTACACCAGGCGTTTTCACATTTATTAGGGTTGGGGACCACTTCTGTGACCATTATATTTGCTGGGTGTTTTACAAGAGCAAATAAATCGTGACTAGAAACAAATGAAACGGATGTAAAGTCAGGTTTGAAACCTTGTTCATAGCTGGTATTTATAAATTCGGCTAGCGGTTGATAGGTTCCTACCATACAAACAGCCGTTACTTCGCTTTGCTTCAGAGTTTCTAACGCTTTCGATATATCTGAACTATTTCTTCTAAAACGAGCTACTTCGATAGGTTTGATGCCAAACTCTTCTAAAGCAGTGATTAAGTTACTTTCAACCATGTAGCCAAATTCATCAGCTTGAATGATTAAGCCGATCTTTTGATGGTTACGTTCTTTTATCAAATAGTTTATCTGTTCAATAGCTTCATCTTGATAGCTAGCTCGTAAGTTAAACACATTGGGCATTGAGCTATTATGCAGAAAATCAGCGCCTGTAAACGGCATTAGAAAGGGAATGCGGTGCCTATCTAGTAATGGTTTTATGGCGTGAGCGGTGGGTGTTCCCATCGAGCCGAAAATCGCGTGAATTTTTTCGGTGTACAAAAACTGTCTTGTATTTACAACGGTGTTTTTTGGCTCATATCCATCGTCAGCGAGTATAAGATCTATATTCTGGCCATTGATCCCTTGGGTTTTGTTAACTTTATCGAAGTAAATTTTACTGCCTAGCGCAAGTTGCTCACCGATTTGTTTGGCAGGTCCTGTTAATGCGGTAGACATGCCTAACTTTATAGGGGGTTGCGTATGTTGCGCTAAGCTAGTTGTTGGTATCAACACCAGGGTTATTAAAAGGGCATTGAGTACTTTTAGTGTTAAGTGATTTATAGTGAGCATACCAACCTTTTACTGCGGTTATAAACTGTGAATCGAGTTCTTTACGGCCAGCAAAATTAGCTTCATAAATAAAGCTATTCACAGATGTCTGCTGTAATACTAGTCTAATAAGGATGAATTTTGTATTTTCATCTAATAATTTTAGACTAATTGGTGTGTGCCATATTAGTTGCCACAGTAAAGGTTGTATATTGAAAAGATTGAAATCATCACTGATGATTCGCTCTGCTCTAGTGGATAATGCAGTAGGGCAAGCAGAGCTTGGCAAATGCGATACTAATTGATCAACTAACTGCCAAGGTAAGCTTTTAAAGTGCCCTAACAATTGCACTGATATGTCTAACTTAAACTCATTAATGAGTTGCTGTACCAATGAACTATTTTGTTTGCAAAGCGATTTGATCACTAAAGCAGGGTGCTCAGCTGTTGCCTTATCATGACTAAAACCGAGTTTTACGACATGAAAGCCATTGTGCTGCCAGAATCTAACAAGCGATGCATTAGCACCAAAACTTGCCCCAAAATAGCTACAATTATCTAACTGTCTTTCGCAGTATTTTAATAAGGCTGAGCCAATTCCTTGCTGATGGCATTCGGGTGCTATCGCTATTCTTACAACCCGAGCAGAGACCTCTGTCAGAAAGTGTGAGTCTTTGCTTAGTTGAGTAAGTGTTTGTGCCATCAAATGGCCATGCGGACGACGCTGACCGGCTTTAACATGGTCTGCTATATCTTTAGTCAGTCCACCTTCGAGAGCAACCAAGCAGACGCCTTTGAGCTCATCTGCTTGAGTGCAAATAAACAATTGTAATTCAGGCGCATCAAGTAATTGGCGTAAATCATTAACACTGGTTTGATAATGTGCCAAAGCAAGTAAGGCTATTATCTGGCCTAGCAGTTGCTCATTATCAACAAGTTGTTGTTTGCTTACTTGTGCAAAATTGAGAGATTGTTCTTTACTTGTGTGTAGGTACTTTGCATCGAGAAGTAATAGTTCGCGTAGGCTATTTTCGAGGGGGTCATGTTTAGCAAAACGAATTGGCTCATCCAAAGTAATAGTCTTTAGAGATTTATATTGGCTACGTAAGTAATGTAAAAAACGTAACGTGTAACCACGTCCATTTCCTTCATAACCAACCATAGTGCTTGCAAATACAATTCGTGGGTAACTTTTCAGGATCTGCAATAATAGTGGAACTGGAATCGCTGCTGCTTCGTCGACAAACAGCAGATCGCAATCAGGTTTTTCATTTAGCAGTATATCTGGCGCAATATAGCTAAGGTTAGCTAATTGCTTACAGTTTTGCTCTTTGCTAACACCAAGCTCAGCAGCTAAATGTTTAAAGCTTGTTTGTACAGCTTTGGCTTGCGTGGCACAAATAAGGATTTTTTTATCTTGAAGATTGGCTGCTGCACGTCCTAAAGCAGCTGACTTACCACGACCTCGGTCGGCACTAATCACAAAAGGACGATTAGCGCGTCCTGTCGCGGTTTTAATAATTTGCTCAACACATGTTTGTTGTTGCTGAAAATTTATCTCAGCAGTTGCTGGTGAAACTGATTGGTAAGCAGGAAGCGAGTGCTCAGTAAAATAATGTGGCTGCAACTTTAGCTGGGCGAATAAACGCTGATTAAAAAAGCTGTGTTGAATCACTTGGCCATAGGAGGTAATACTTGTGAGTGCTGGGTCTTGCCACTTATCGTCATCGGGCAGCAATAATATCAGTACACCGCCTGCTTTTACGGTGCCTGCAAGTGCGGCTAATTTATCGGCATATAAGCCGCTAAAACCATCAAAAATTGCGTTTTGAAACTCTTGACCAAGAATTTGGTGAGCATGTTTTGGAAACTCACTATTTGCTAATAATGAGCTGCTACTGAAAACATAGTTGTTTTTAAGCGCTAATTGGTTTGCAAACTGATAGCACCAAGCTTCGCTTCCTTGCACTATGACAAGCTGGCGATGCTTTGCAATCACCAGCTCGTTGCACAGTGCTGTTAAATACTCATTATAAGGCTTGAAGTCTTGCATAGTGTGTTACAAGCCATTTGCTGCCTAGGTCATCAAAGTTCACTTGAATACGTGACTGTGCGCCGCTACCTTCGTAATTGAGTACAGTACCTGCACCAAACTTGGCATGCAAGACGCGTTGCCCCAAGTTAAAGCCGCTATCTTCAAATGCGGCATGTGTCACTGATGGACTAAAACGACCTGCTGCAGGAGGTCTTGAAACCTGTGTTTTAATACGAATTTCTTCGATACAGTCTTCAGGCATTTCACGTAAAAAGCGTGATGGGCTGTGGTATTTTTCTTGGCCGTATAAACGGCGACTTTCTGCATGACTAATATACAGTTTTTCCATCGCGCGAGTCATACCGACATAACATAAACGGCGCTCTTCTTCTAAACGGCCAGACTCTTCATTACTTTGTTGAGATGGGAACATGCCCTCTTCAACACCAACCATAAATACCAGAGGGAATTCTAGGCCTTTTGCTGAGTGCAGGGTCATCATTTGCACGGCGTCTTCGTGCTCGTCAGCTTGACCTTCGCCAGATTCTAGAGAGGTATATGCCAAAAAGCCCTGTAGTGGCGAGCTGAACTCTTCATCTTCAGGGAGTTCATATTGACCACAAGCACTAATAAGCTCTTCTAAGTTTTCTACCCGGGCACGGCCTTTTTCACCTTTTTCAGCTTGATACATTGCCATTAACCCAGAGGTTTGAATGGCGTATTTCGCTTGTTCTTCTAAAGTGAGATCGCTGATCTTATCTTCGATATGCTCAACAAGCTCTAAGAATTTAGTGACGGCACTTGCAGCTCGGCCAGATAAGTGCTGCTGCTCGATAATAGCTTTTGCGGCATACCAAAGTGGCAATGATTCATTGCGCGCGCAATCACGAATATGGCTTAGTGTTTTATCACCTATGCCACGGGCTGGGGTGTTAATAACGCGCTCGAAAGCTGCATCATCTTGACGGTTACCCACTAAACGTAGATACGAAAGTGCATCTTTGATCTCTTGACGTTCGAAGAAGCGCATACCGCCGTAAATACGGTATTTTAAACCTTCTTGTAGCATTGCTTCCTCGAGTACACGAGATTGTGCATTGTTACGGTATAAAATCGCGGCATCTTGTAATGCATTACCTGCATTTAGCCAGCTACGCAGTTTGCTGCTGACAAAGCGCGCTTCGTCTAATTCATTAAACGCAGCGTAAACAGAAATAGGCTCACCATCATTGCCGTCTGTCCAAAGGCTTTTGCCCATGCGTTCAGCATTGTTTTTGATCAGCGCATTTGAGGCTTTCAAGATGGTTGCCGTTGAGCGGTAATTTTGTTCAAGGCGAATGGTTTCGGCTTCGAAGTCAGTTAAAAAGCGTTTGATATTTTCAATTTTTGCGCCACGCCAGCCATAGATACTTTGGTCATCATCACCCACAATCATAATACTGTTCGTATTACCCGCGAGTAGTTTTAACCAAGCGTATTGGATTGTATTAGTATCTTGGAACTCGTCTACTAGCATGTGAGCAAAACGCTGTTGATAGTGACGTAAAAGTGTTGGGTGGTTTTTAAGTACTTCGTAGCAGCGTAGCAGAATTTCGGCAAAGTCGACCAAACCTGCGCGATCACAAGCCTCTTGATATGCAGCGTAGACTTTCAGCATCATCTGCTCATTAATATCGTAGGCTTGAATGTCTTTAGGACGTAGACCTTCATCTTTTTTCGCGCTGATATACCAACCAAATTGTTTTGCTGGCCACTTTTTATCATCGATGTTCATCGCTTTAAGCAAGCGTTTGATCATACGTTGTTGATCGTCAGAATCTAAGATTTGAAAGCTTTCAGGCAAGTTCGCTTCACGGTGATGGGCGCGTAAAATGCGGTGAGATAAGCCATGGAAAGTGCCAATCCACATACCGCCAACCGGTGCTTTTAAGGTTTCTTCTACACGGGTGCGCATTTCTTTCGCGGCTTTGTTAGTGAAGGTTACCGCAAAGATGCTGTATGCAGAAGCTTGCTCAACTTGCATGAGCCATGCGATGCGATGAACAAGTACTCGAGTTTTACCAGAACCTGCACCTGCAAGTACTAGCATGTTTTGCAATGGGGCTGCGACTGCATCCCGTTGTTTATCATTTAAGCCATCGAGTAATTCAGAAACGTCCATCGTTACGCCTTTTCAATCTATAATGGGTGGAGTATAACAGGTGTTTATGCAAGGCTAAATAAAATACTGTTTTTATAAACAGCTATTTTGGCAAGTCATTAAAATTACGAAAGGATACCTATCCGCAATAATACTTAATCATTTTGAGGGATTAAACCTGTCGCTACCTGCGTTAAAAATTTCTCATTTAGAACAACTAAATAACGAAATTTTTGCCTTGTTATCAACGAGGTTTTATTGCCTCAAAATAGATCACTTAATTAAGCGAATAGGTATGAAAGTTGTGAATTTGACCGATTTTTAGCAAAAAGAACTAAAATCAAAATAACGCTACTTTTTAACACTTTGATTTGTAAGTCATAATAAGTTGGCATAAAGTGTGTTTATAAAAAGTATAATCATTAAAAACTACAGAGGTTAGTATGGCAGAGCAAGGTTCTGGCGGTAATGTAATCGCAGCAATATGTAATATCTTTTTTCCTGGTTTAGGACAATTGGTACAAGGTCGTTTAATGGCGGCTATTGCATTCTTTTTAGCATGGGTGATTAGTGGTGCACTAATATATGTTGCAGTAGGTTTTATTTTACTGCCTATCGTATACCTATGGGCGATTATTGATGCTGCACGCTTCAAATCGCGACTCTAGCTATTTTAAATAGCATAAATACGAGCGCCCGCATGGGCGCTCGTGTTGTTTTAACCTTGCAAAACTCGCCACGTCTAGCTGCAAACGGTATAATTAGCACATAACGTATTACGAGTACCCTTCATGGAATATCAATTTATCCGCGACCCAATTAGCGGTTTACGCATTAAAATTTCCTCTGAACATGCCGTCATAGGCCGTTGGCTAAACGAAGAAGTCGGTAAAGAAAAAATCGCGATGGTGCAAGCGTTGATCTCTGCGGTTAAGAGCAGCAATGAGCCATTAACTTTACAAGGTCAAGAAATTGATTTGATCTTAAGTAAAGATGAAGCGTTATTCGAAGCACATGCATTACATCAAGACAACGAAGACCTAGTTGCCTATCA
Organism: Pseudoalteromonas sp. APAL1; assembly: GCF_021532475.1. NCBI lineage: Bacteria > Pseudomonadati > Pseudomonadota > Gammaproteobacteria > Alteromonadales > Pseudoalteromonadaceae > Pseudoalteromonas > Pseudoalteromonas sp. APAL1. The sequence continues at coordinate 7,690 of NZ_JAKGAW010000018.1, forward strand.
AGATGATGATTTAATGCTTGAAGAAGAAGGCCTCTGCAGTGGCTGCGGCTTTGAAGACTTTGTTGATTTAATTGAATCTTGGCAAGAGTTTACACAAGGCCGATAAGCAGAAACATGTTCTGCTTATCGGTTGCCAATTTATTGCTCGCTCACTGATTTAACAGCGGCTAGTAATAAATCTTCTGTTAAGCGTACTTTGTAATTTGGGTTAGCGTATTGAAAATGAACTAACCCATTTGTGTCTATCACGAATACAGCGGGTACTGGTAGCGCGACTTTCGCCTCACCTTCTAACGAGACAAAGTTAACCCCAAGCTTATTACGGTAAATCTTTGCTGTTTTGTCATCTAAATAAAACGCTAGACCTAACGTTTGCGCCAAAGTGAGGCTGTCGTCAGAAAGCAATTGATAGCTAGGAGCTGTAATTTTTGTTTCAGCGAGTTTTTCAGGGCTGTCTGGCGAAACGGCAATTAATTGCGCGTTTAAATTTGCTAATTTTTTCTCAATTTTTTGTACGCTGGCCAATTGCTTTGAACAATATGGGCACCAACCGCCACGATAAACAATCAGCACCGTGGTTTTTTCTTTAAAGCGTTCAGTTAAAGACACTGTTTTGCCGTATTGGTCTTTTAATTCAATATTTGGCACCGTTAATCCTGGTAATAATGGACTGACTCGCTCTGCAGATTCGGCAATATTGGTCGCAGTTGCAGCGATAACTTGACTTGATAGTACAAACAGCACGCTAATGAGTAGAGATTTAAACATGGGCTTCCTCGGTTATTTTTTTCAACTGCAAAGATGACCTGATTGTTGCGGGATTAATTTCATCTTTACCTACATCAAACTCAAATTTAACTGTAGTATATAGGCAAATAAAAAATGCAAGTTGGGATAAAGAATGTCTGCTAATTTACAAAAACTCGTTGTTATGCTCGAGATGCAAAATGCGATGAATACCAAAGTTCATGAGCAATGGTTTAGCCAAGGTTTTGAATGGTATCGTGCAATTTGGGTTGAGTGTGCTGAAATGCTTGACCACTACGGTTGGAAGTGGTGGAAAAAACAAACCCCAGATACTGAACAAGTTATTTTAGAGTTAGTTGATATTTTCCATTTTGGTTTATCTTTACGTATTGATGGTGAAACCAGCTATGAGCAGTTAGCTGCGCAACTTGAAGCTGAGTTAAGTGCGCCAGTTCAAGCTGATGACTTTAAACAAACACTCGAATTATTAGCCGCGTCAGCAGTCGCTGAAAAGAGTTTTAATGCAGCTGCATTTGCAGGTTGTATGGCGCAAATCGGTATGGATATTGATGATTTATACCGTGGTTATGTTGGTAAAAATACCTTGAACTTCTTCCGTCAAGATCATGGTTACAAAGACGGTAGTTATATCAAAGTCTGGAATGGCCAAGAAGATAACGAGCACTTAGTAGAAGTGGTAAAAAGCCTAGATACAGAGCATGCTGATTTTGCAAAACTTGTATACCAAGGCCTAGAACAGCGTTACCCGAAGTAATTATTTAACGGGGATAAACTCGCGAAAATCGATGGTCGATAAAAAGCCATCGAACTGCTTATGCGGTTGCTGACTATCAGGGTTGGCAACCGCAAGTATATGGCCAATACCAAACTCTTTTGCCGCATCTAGCACGGCAGGGCTATCATCGACAAATAAAGTCCGTTCCTTATCAAACTGCCATTCTTGATGTACTTGTTGCCACAATGGTTGATGCTCTTTACTCACGCCATATTGGTGAGTTGAGATAACCCCATCTAAGTAATTATCGATAGCCGTGTGTTCAAACTTTAACATGGCACAATCTGGGTGCGCGTTAGTAAGCATTATCAATTGCTTGCCTACTTTTCTTAGCTCCGTTAAGAACGGCGGAACATCGTCACGAATTCTGATTAAATGTTGAATGTCACGTTTTAACGCCATAATCGGTAAATCAAGTTGCTGTTGCCAGTAATCTAAGCAGTACCAATTAATTTGCCCGTGAACTTGTTGATAACGATGTAAAATGTCAGCTTTTGCTTGGTCTAAACTGATTTTATGTTTACGCGCATATTGCTCGGGAATAACGGTTAGCCAAAAGTAATTATCAAAATGCAAATCGAGTAGGGTGCCATCCATATCTAACAACACAGTATCGATTTTTGACCAATTTAACATAGGCAATTCACTTTAAAAGATTTATGATGAGCATAACTGCCATGATAGCAAATTAATGCCAATGACACAGAAAAAGCATCCTACACCACCGCAAATTTTGTCTAATGAAGTTGTCGCTAAAAGTAGACTATTTACTGTTGAGTCTCTCGAATTGAAGTTCTCTAATGACGAGCAAAGGCAATACGAAAGAATTCGTGGCGGTGGCAGAGGGGCAGTGATGATTGTGCCAGTAACGGCCGATAATGAACTGCTATTAGTGCGAGAGTATTGTGCAGGCACCAATGATTATCAGTTGGGCTTTCCAAAGGGCTTAATTGACCCAGGCGAAACACCACAGCAAGCTGCAGATCGTGAGCTTAAAGAAGAAGTTGGTTTTGGCGCGAAGCACTTTGCTGAACTTAAAAAAGTCAGCATGGCACCGAGTTACTTTAATGCCACTATGCATATTTTGTACGCCGAAGATCTCTACCCTGAAACCTTACCTGGTGATGAGCCTGAACCGCTTGTCGTTGTGAAATGGCCAATAAGTGATTGGCAATCATTATTGCAACAAGAAGACTTTACCGAAGCACGAAGTGTCGCAGCTTTGCTATTATTAACAAAGTACTTAGAGTCGGGAGCGGGCAATGAATAATTTTTTAGAGCCGTGTATTCGGTTAGCTGAACAAGCTGGCGACGCTATAATGGCCATTTATCAACAGGATGATATAGGTGCTGAGCAAAAGTCAGATGATACGCCTGTTACTAAAGCTGATTTAGCCTCGAATGAGGTGTTGATGGCAGGCTTACAAGCATTAGCGCCTGATATTCCAATTATGTCAGAAGAAACACCTATTCCAGCGCTGGCAGATAGAAAAGATTGGCAGCGTTATTGGTTACTTGATCCAATGGATGGCACTGGCGAGTTTATTTTAGAAAGTGGTGATTTTGCAGTAAATATCGCTTTAGTTGAAAATAATCGCCCAGTGCTTGGCGTTATTCATTGGCCAGCGAAACAAGTGACTTATTTTGCTAGTTATCAAAATGGCGCGTTTAAACGTGAAAATGGCCAAGATCAGCAAATTTCGGTAGCAACGCCGGATAATTTAACCTTAGCTGTAAGCCGAAGACAAAAAATTGAAGCTGTTAGCCAATATTTAAATACCCAGTTTGCGACGGTTGCATTAGGTTCTTGTTCATTAAAAGCATGCATTATCGCGGAAGGTAAAGCTGATTGTTTTTTACGAATAGGGCCAACAGGTGAGTGGGATACAGGCGCGTCGCAAGTCATTGTTGAAGAAGCGGGTGGTTGCATTACGGACGCTGAATTCAATCCGTTAACTTACAATCAACGAGAAAGTACCGAGAATCCTGATTTTATTGTTATGGGGCACCCTGATTGGGAGTGGCAAAAAATGATTAGTCCACATCAGCGCGCATTTTAGTGAGGTTTTGTGTGCTTTTTGTTCGCTTAAGCCCGTATTTTGATTATAACGCTTGATTTCTAATTTTATTGCTATATTATAGCGCTCTCTTCGGAACAAGGCATCGTTAACATGCTCATGTTACTTAGAGATTACAGGCGCGGGATGGAGCAGAATGATAAATCATTCGTCGGACTCGCTAATACCTGAAGTCGAAGGTCGTCGGTTTAAATCCGGCTTCTGGGACTCTAAACATACAGGCGCGGGATGGAGCAGCCTGGTAGCTCGTCGGGCTCATAACCCGAAGGTCGTCGGTTCAAATCCGGCTCCCGCAACCAATTATTTGAATTGGCTGACTTCTTAAATTAAGTGAGAAGTAAAATAAACTTAATAATTTCAGGCGCGGGATGGAGCAGCCTGGTAGCTCGTCGGGCTCATAACCCGAAGGTCGTCGGTTCAAATCCGGCTCCCGCAACCAACTGAAATTAAAAAATTAATATGTAATACTAGACACGCTATAGCGTGTTTTTTTATGTCTGAAATTCAGGCTCAGAGCCCGAAGGTCATCGGTTCGCCCTCAAAACTCACAGCTCCCGCAACCAACTGAAATTAAAAATTAATATGTAATACTAGACACGCAAAAGCGTGTTTTTTTATGTCTCAAATTCAGGTTCAGAGCCCGAAGGTCGTCGGTTCGCCCTCAAAACTTACAGCTCCCGCAACCAACTGAAATTAAAAAATTAATATGTAATACTAGACACGCTGTAGCGTGTTTTTTTATGTCTGAAATTCAGGTTCAGAGCCTGAAGGTCGTCGGTTCGCCCTCAAAACTTACAGCTCCCGCAACCAACTGAATTTATATCTATTAGTTTTTAGTAACAAATTATTATAGTTAAAATCAAAAGAAGTGTTTTTTACTTATTTTCCATTCTTTTTGTCGTAATTTACTTACATATCAGAACTGACTGAACTAATCTTAAAGTATGGCTTTAGGCTGTACCTTGATAGGATCTCTTGTGTAAGTATTTGACGGGCAAACATGGCTCAATAACAGCTATGGTTAAAGCATCACTGAGATCCTAACCTCTTACAGTTTAGCTTTCCTTCCTTTGAGTTTTGGCAGCTGAGTATTCAGTTGCTTTTCTTTACTATGCTAGTGGCTTAGTGCGAGTAATGAATCTTCGCTTAAAAGATAGAAAGGTTTATGTTACAACGTCAGTAATATTACTTTTTAGCTACAAACATGACTGAACTTTACCATTGGTTTGATTTATTTGGCGTAGCCGTGTTTGCGGTCTCAGGGACGCTACTGGCATATGATAAAAAGATGGATGGCTTTGGTGTTGTCGTATTAGCCACTGTTACTGCAATTGGTGGCGGCACAGTCCGCGACGTTATTTTAGACATTCCTGTTTTTTGGTTGCATGATCAAAGCTACTTTTGGGCTATTTTACTCTCGGTGTTTATCACTACGCGTTTAATAAACAAACAGCGCTCTATTTCGCTAAGTGCACTACAGATTGCAGATGCATTTGGACTCGCGTTTTTTGCTGTTATGGGGGCTCAAAAAGCAATGCTTGCCGGTATGCCAGATACGACTTCGATTATTATGGGGGTTATCACGGCATGTTTTGGCGGAGTCATTCGCGATGTATTAGCAGGCAACATACCCATGCTGTTAAAAGGCGAGCTGTATGCGATAACATGTATCGCCGGTGGTATTGTTTACACAGTAAGTATTTCCCTAGGTTTAGTCACTGAGCTTGCCATGATTATGGCAATGTTAATGACACTGATGCTTCGCTTAGCTGCAATGAGGTGGCATTTAACGTTGCATGTTTTTAAATATCCTGACTAAACTGTATTCATGGATGAACTATAGGGACATATCGGATCGTGTCTTTAGCCCGAATTTTTTCTCGTGCTCAGGTTGGCGTGCAAGCTCCTGAAGTGATTGTTGAAGTGCATTTAGGTAATGGATTGCCAGCGTTTCATATTGTTGGTCTTCCTGAGGCCTCAGTAAAAGAAGCCAAAGACCGTGTACGTAGCGCACTTGAAAACTCGCAGTTTGGCTTTCCTGATCAACGTATAACCGTTAATCTTGCGCCCGCTGATTTACCAAAAGATGGCGGGCGATTTGACTTAGCCATAGCAGTAGGGATTCTAGTTGCTTCTGGACAGATCACCTGCAACGACATACATCGTTATGAATTTTATGGTGAGCTTGCCTTAAACGGTGAAGTAAGAGGTGTGAATGCTATCTTACCTTCAGTGTTGGGTGCTAAAGAGCAAGGGCGCTGTTGCTTTTTACCTGTCGAAAACGATAACTTAGCTAGTTTAGTTTCTGGCGTATCACGAAAAGCGGTTTATTCATTGCAAGATGTCTGGAACGACTTACTAAATCAACAACCTCTGCCTTTGAATATCCACTACCCAGAGCAGCAGCCAAACCGAGAGTCGCTACTTGATCTAAGTGATGTGAAAGGGCAGCCCGGCGCAAAAAGAGTGTTAGAAATCGCTGCCGCTGGTGGACATAACTTACTTTTTCTTGGCCCCCCTGGTACAGGGAAATCAATGCTCGCACAGCGTATGCCGACGATTATGCCCACCATGTCTGACGAAGAAGCCATTAGTACCGCAGCGTTGTATTCGATTATAGGTCAATCGGTAGATCTATCAAATTGGCGCGAGCGACCATTTCGAAATCCACACCACACTTGCTCTGCGGTAGCGCTGGTGGGAGGGTCGTCAAATCCGAAGCCCGGTGAAATATCATTGGCACACAATGGCGTGTTATTTTTAGATGAATTACCTGAATTTGAGCGTAAAGTTCTCGACTCACTGCGTGAACCAATGGAAACAGGTGTAGTGACAATATCTCGAGCGGCAAGGCAAATGGAGTTCCCATCGCAGTTTCAGCTAATCGCCGCATTAAATCCTAGCCCGACAGGAAGTCATACCGATAAACGTGCGACGCCAGACCAAGTCTTGCGATACTTATCTCGGGTGTCTGGGCCATTTATCGATAGGATTGATTTGCAAATAGAGTTACCGCGGCTTACAAGTAGCCAATTGCAGAGCACCCAAGCAGAAGAAAGCAGTGAGCAAGTGCGCCAGCGTGTAGAGCGCGCGTATGCTATACAGCTTAATCGGCAGGGTAAGGTGAATGCCAGGTTAAGTAATAGAGAAATGGCGCGCTATTGTGAGCTAGGAGCAGCTGAGTTGCAGTTTTTGGCTAAAGCCAGTGAGAAACTGGCGCTATCACCGCGTTCTTATCATCGTATTATCAAAGTGGCCCGAACTTTAAGCGACTTAAAAGCCCAGCCAACAATTACCTTAAATGAATTAAAAGAAGCGCTAAATTACCGTGCGTTTGAACGACTAATAAGTCAGTTAACGCAGTACTAGAAAACGAATTAGATTGAAAGCATGTAGCCTTTACCGCGCACGGTGACAATGCGTTTTTGATCTTTTTCATCGCTGAGCTTTTTACGAAGGCGACCAATTAATACATCAACGGTACGATCGCTTGGACTCCAATCAGGCTGGCCAATTTCTTCGGAAATCTTTTCTCTTGATGTAGCTTTACCTGCATTACCAATTAAGCAGATTAAAACTTTATGTTCTGCTTCAGTCAGGCGTGACTCTTCGCCGCTGGGTGTGATCAGCGTGCGATTATCAGGGTGTAATTTAAAGTTGGCGTACTCAATAAACTCTTCGCTTTCGTCGTTTGTTTGAGAGCTCTTAAGGCGTTTATACAGTGCGCGCATTCTAAGTTCTAGCTCGGGTAAATCCACTGGTTTGCAAATATAATCATCGGCCCCTTGCGCAAGGCCTGCGATACGGTCAGCTTGCGAATCTCGGCTTGATAAAACAATGACCCCAATATCAGTCAGAGCATTTAGTTCTTTGGCAAGTAATAACCCATCGCGCTTAGGTAGCACAATGTCGATAACTGCTAAAGAAATAGCTTGTGAAGAAGCTGCACGAGATTGCACTATGCTCAATGCATCAGCACCTGTTGAATCTATCTCAATGTTAAACTCAGTTTCTTTAAAGTGGTTAAGAATGCGTTTAACGAGCAGTTCGTCGTCTTCAACCAATAAAACTTGAATAGTCATTCGCTTTAATTTCACACTTGATTTGTTGTTATGTTAGCACTGTATGGCGAAGGCTGAGAAGTGTAATGGCGAGGTTTGTAACTATTTCTTACAATTTAATGGCTTAGCGATAGTTGAAAAGGGTGAAAGCTGAGCACTCGCGCAGTGCTCAGCCAAGTGATTAAACTACTTTTCAGGATAAAGATATTGCCACCACTGCGGCTGATCTTTTAAGTTTTTATCGAAATACGCCAGCATGGTGTTCCACCAGTCAAAGCGTTTATCACGCGCAAAAATTTGGTGATCTGCTCCTTTGTATTCGATTAGGTCAACATCTTTACCGAGTAGCTTTAATGCCGTGTACATGTTGTGACTTTCACCAACCGGTACGTTGGTATCTGAATCACCATGAAGGAGTAATAGCGGAGTGGTTACTTTATCAGCATGAAACACCGGACTATGTTGGCTATAAAGTGTAGGGTTGTTCCAAGGGTAGCTATTTTTTGATGCCTCAGCTGAATATAAATAACCCCACCAACCTTGACCCCAGTACGAGGTGATATTTGAGATCCCCGCATGAGCTATAGATGCACTGAACATATCTGTTTTAGTTGCTAGTAGCATGGTCATGAAGCCACCGTAAGACGCGCCCAAGTTGCCAACACGCTTACTATCTACATAGCTATATTTATCCAAAAAGGCTTTTGTGCCGTCAATAATGTCGTTAGCTGTGTACTCACCCCATGCATTTACATGTTTAGCCGAAAACTCTTGGCCAAAGCCAGTCGCACCTGTTGGTTGTATTACGTAAACAACATAGCCGTGCTCTGCCCATAAGTTAAATGGGTAACGACCTGTGAAGCCACGTGTTACTGGTGATGTGCCACCGTAATAATAAACCAGTGCAGGGTATTGTTTTTTGCTATCTAAATCATGAGGTAAATAAACACGACCCTTTATTTCAATGCCATCTTTATTAGTGAAGTTAAATTCTTCAAGTGAGGCTACTTGGGTATTTTCATAGCCAATTGGCTTTGAATCCCACACGACTTTAGCACGGCTCTTGCCTAAGTTGAGCTGCTTAAGTTGCTGTGGTGTTGACGCTGTAGTGCCAGTCACTAAAATGCTTGGATTGCGCTCGTTTGAGTAACTAAATTGCTCAACAACATCAAAGCCTGTATTTACTTTATTGAAACGCTTTTTGCTTAAGTCGTATTGATAAAGTTGAACGGTATCTTGCTCGGTGACTTTAATAAGTGCATCACCGTTTTCTAGTACATTTAACTGGCCGATAGCCGGGTTAAACTCTTTACTTAAAGCGGTTGCTTTTTTACCGTCGCGGCTGAGTAAGTAAAGTTGACCATCATAGTTATTAGCCAGCATGCCTTCAGGAAGGTTTCGGCCTAAGCCATTATTAAAATCTGGGCCAGCAGTGACATAAATACCGTCATCAGTATATTCAGCCTGATTAAAGGTATTAAATTGACCAAGCACCGTGATGGCCGATGTAGCTAGGTTTAGCTCAACAAGCTCTGTTGCAGGCTGTGGTGAAAGCTGCATTGCCTGTGCTGAGCGACTCATTAATACGTGACCATTTTTGGCATCAAAATCTTCAAGTGAATGGCTAAGTGGGCCTTGGCTTAAAATTTTGCTAAGACCTGTTGTGATATCAAGCAAGTATATTTGTGACGTTGTACGAGCATAAGACCAACGGTCTTGCAGGCCTTGATAATGTTTAGTGAGCTTGCCATTGTCTGTTGGTGATTTTGACCAGCTAAAAATTAAGCTGTTGTTATCAAAATATTGAAAGCCACTTGCACCAGAAAGGTTTTTAGCAATCACGCTAAGTTGCATCGTTTTTAGATTTAAACGCTTAAGCTCACCATTTAATAGATACACTAAATTTGTGCTATCAGGGCTCCAAGTAATATTGCTCGGTTGGGCTGACTCAAAGCGATAAAGAGTATTGTTTTTTGCGTCTTTAAGCTCAGTCACGTATTGCGCTTGATTAGCCGTTGCATCTTCGTAATGACGTTGGCTAGTAATAAAGTAATTGCCATTTGGCGCCATTGAAATATAACTTACCGTTGGCGCATCGAATAACTGTTTTGCAGACAAGCCATTTTGTTGTTTAGAACTAAATTGCACAGTATCTAGTTCAGACTTAGCAGTAAAATCAAGCTCAACTTCATTCCAGTTTGCTACTTGCTCAGTGATGATAACAAATTGGTGATCGCCTTGGCTTAAAGCTAACTCATAGCTGTTATTTTTTTCTGTTTGCTTTTCACCATCGATAAACAGCTGTGCGTTTTCAATGCCTTTAAGGGTCAACGAGCCTTGGCTAAAGCGCTCGGTTGATGCAGTAAATTTTAGTGCTTGCAGGCCACCTAATGTAAGGGCGCTTACTTTGTCGAATGATTGCCACTTTATCTCGTCGCCAAAAATACGAATATTGTCGTTATTTTTTTGTAAGCTTGGTACTAAGTTGGCAATAATAGCGTCACGATGTTCGGTTTGATAAGGCTTTAATTGCATATCATCGCTAAGAGGGCCAATAAACTGAATTGCTGAACGTTCAATAGCATCTGCCATAGCTGTTGAACTTAGAGAACAAAGTACAAGTGCGCTAAGCGTGGTTTTTAGCTGAGTTTTTTTGTTCAGCCAAGTGGTTGTAAATGTCATAGTTTCGCCTGTTGAAGGTATGTTTTAGCAATATAGCACGCAGAAAAACTAGCAAAAAGAGCTCTGCGTTAGAATGCTGATGGGTTTGAGGTTCCAGTTATCTGTTGATATGGTGGGCGCTTAGATGAACAATGAGGATGCACAGTGACACTTTTACTTGTTTATATGTTGGTTGCTATTACCGTCTCTTTTTTATGCTCGGTAATGGAAGCGGTGTTATTAAGTATAACGCCAAGCTATGTTGCTATGTTAAGGAAGCAGCAACCTGCATTAGCAAAACGCGTTGCTAAGCTAAAAGACAATATAGACCAACCGCTCGCGGCTATTTTAACGCTTAATACAATTGCGCACACAGCTGGTGCTGCAGGTGTTGGTGCACAAGCTGCAGTGGTTTTTTCAGATGCTGCTGTTGGAATAGCCTCGGCAATTATGACCTTATTGGTTCTTGTACTTTCTGAAATCATTCCGAAAACACTGGGTGCAAATTATTGGCGTGGTCTAACACCTATCGTCAGCATTAGCCTTATTTGGTTGGTGGTCATTTTAAAGCCTTTCGTTTGGTTTGCAGATATCCTCACGCGCTTTTTGGGGCGTAATTATGATGAGGCCTACTATATTCGCCAAGAAATTGAAGCCATGGCTGATATAGGCACAGAGTCAGGGGCACTTGGTCACGACGAATCTGAGATTATTAGGAGTCTGCTGCGTTTTCGCCACGCTAAGCTAGATACCATAATGACGCCGCGTACTGTGCTGTTTAAAGTGCATAAAGATTTAACTGTTAATCAGTATTTGTCTGAACATGGCTCATCGTCATTCTCTCGGGTGCTGGTATATGACAAAAATGGTGATGATATTATCGGCTTTGTACATAAAAACGATATTATGCTGGCGTATCATCGTTTAGGTGAAGACTATAAGATAAGTAAGCTGGTTAAACCAATTTATACAGTGCCAGAGACCCTGCATGTGCCAACGCTACTTGAAACCTTATTGTCAGGGCGAACCCATATTTGTTTAGTGGTTGATGAGTACGGAGATGTTCAAGGGATTGTGACCTTAGAAGATTTAATTGAGGCGCTGATGGGGCTTGAGATTGTTGATGAACATGACCAATCTGCAAATATGCAAAAAGTGGCTAAGCAGCGTTGGCGACAGCGCTTAGCACGAAGTAATACCATTGTTAGTGATGACAAGCGGGAGCCTTAGCGACGCTGCCCGGTCGCTGTTTTGACCATTTGCCGCCATGAGATTGACCAATTTAAAAAATCTTCTTTGGCTTTCGGGCGGCATAACAAAAAGCCTTGCATTAAGATAAATTCTTTATAGCGGTCTAAGTATTCGAGTTCTTCTACTCGCTCGATCCCCTCGGCGACAATAAATAAATCTTCTTGAATAGCAATATTCACAAGACTACTGACAATGACTTGAGAAAATTGGTCAGTTTCAATATTACTGATCAGCGTTTTATCTATTTTAATCTCGGTAAATGGTAAGGTTTTCAATTGTTGTATGTTGGTAAAGCCGGTGCCAAAGTCATCAAGAGAAATACCAAATCCTCGCATTCTTAATCTGTTTAGTGATTCTAACTGTGCTGCGGTGCGTAAGGCGTATTGCTCGGTTATTTCTAAAATAACTTCACCTGGGGTGAGGTTATTTAAATGTAATATTAGTGCCAATTTATCTGGGCAGCTTAAGTCTTCGAGTTGCGAAGGCGATAAATTAAAAGCCAGTTTTAGGTTAGGATGAAAATGTTCTTTGATTTCAGCAAAGTCGTTGGTCGCTTTTTCAAAGAGCTGAAAGGTAATAAGGTTAATTAAATCTAAATCCTCGGCAACACAAATAAATCGCTCAGGTAGAATTATTTCCTCTTCTTTACTTGTATTTATTCGCGCTAATACCTCAATACTTTCGACACGGTTATCGTGGCGATTAATTTTGGGTTGGTAAAATGGAATTATTTCGTTGTGACTAATCGCATGAAGTAACAGCGACTCAGAAATAGGGGATTTTGTCCGCTCTACGTGAAATGAAAAATGCTCAAGTTTTTGCAGCAACAAATAAACCTGATTCAACTGCACGGGTTTAGATATATTACCAATCAGATGGGCATTATTTTTACGGGCAATATCAGCTGCTAAATCAATTACTTTGGGATCCATTTCAGAAATGATCGCAATAGCACCATGGTATTTCATTGCGCCTAAATGACGGATCAATTCCATACCATCCATATCGGGCATTTTTAGATCAGTAAAGATAGCATCAAAGAAGTGAGGCGCTTTTTTTACTTTTTCTAGAGCTTCTTCTGCACTTAGGCAGGTAGTGACATGGCTAATTTCCAGCTCATTCAAAATAGCCTGCATAACAATAAGAATTGCTTTGGAGTCATCGACTACGAGAATATGCCTATTTGACTTCACTATATTCACTCCTTGAACGAGAACACTATACTTAAAAGTAGTAGATAAATATTAGTTAGTCATGTTTTTTGGTTGTTTGTGTGCTGGACAGAGTAATTTAAATAGTAGAAGCCTCTCTCTCGTAATTTATTTTGTCCTACGTATAATAGCCGCACTCTTATCTAGTATTTTTACAGATTATGGCAAGACTTCAGTTGAGCTTAGCAAATGAAACCTTCACTTTGCATTTACACGGCTCGCAATTAATACAGTTATTCCATCAACAGCAAGCTATTGCATTTGATAACCCGACTCAGAATAAGTATGAATTTGATTTTCAAGGACAAAAAATTAGTTTAGATACCAGCAAAGTGCATGAAAAAAGCTTAGCTATTTATGTTAATCAGCAATTAGTTAGTGAACTTGCACTTCCTGCGGTAGAAGACGCTGAACCAAAACGCGGCATCATTGGCCTGCTAGCACTGGGCTTTAAATTATTTAAAAGTGCAAAAGTAGTGAAAGCTGCTTTAGCGGGTGCATCAGTTGCTGGTTACGCATGGCTTTTTTCTATTGAATTTGCTTTGATGTTAATTGCTTGCTTGGTTGTGCACGAATATGGTCATGTGCGCGCTATGAAATATTTTGGCATTAAAACTAAAGGTATTTATCTTATTCCGTTTGTCGGTGGCTTGGCCGTTTCCGACGATAAAATTACCACCCGTTGGCAAGATGTGGTGATCTCTCTAATGGGGCCTGCATTTGGCTTAATTACCTCAGTACTCGGAGTGGTGCTTTACTACGCCACTGAAATGGAAATATTCGCCGGTGTGGCAGTACTCAGTGCACTGTTAAACCTATTTAACTTGTTACCTATTTTGCCCTTAGATGGCGGTCATGTACTTAAAAGCATTAGTTTTTCTATGCGTTCTTGGGTCGGCTTAAGCGTGTGCTTATTAGGCGTGTTATTTGGTTTATGGTTGAGCTATACCTTCGGTTTAATGCTCCTCGTGTTCTTCTTGTTTGTTGGCGCGCTTGAAATTGTATTTGAATGGCGTGGTCGTCATTATTCACACTTAATCCCTCTTGATACTTACGGGCAAGGTTTTTCAGCGGTCATGTACGCATTGGTTGTTGCAGGCCACGTTGCGGTGATGATGCATTTTGCTGATTCAGAAAGCGCAATCCTAAGCCTACCTATGAAGATTTTATCGAGCTAAGGATTACATATTAAGCACTGAGTGGGCTAAAACTCAGTGCTTTTGCATTCGTACTAAGGATAAAAACTCAGCATTAACGATATAAACACGCCGGTGATGATCAGCTGCACAAGGCAAAAGCCCATGATGTCTTTTGCTTTTAAGCCAGCAATAGCAAGTACGGGGAGTGCCCAGAACGGCTGAATTAGGTTAGTCCAGGCATCGCCCCATGCAACGGCCATTGCAACACGTGGCATATCAGCGCCAAGTGTTTGTGCTGCAGGAATGACAATTGGCGCTTGCACTGCCCATTGGCCGCCGCCTGATGGCACAAAGATATTCACAAACCCGGCACTTAAAAAACTCCAAAAAGGCAGCGTTTCGGCTGTTGCAATGGCAATAAATCCTTCAGAGATTTGTTGAGCAAGTCCCGTTTTTACCATAATCGCCATGATCCCGGCATAAAACGGAAATTGAATCACAATACCAGCGCCACTGGGGATTGCTTGCTGTAAGCTTCGGAGTAAATTATGAGGTGTTTGATGCATTAAAATTGCGCTAAATAAGAAAATCGCGATCACGCTATTTAAATTTAAGCCGCCTCCGCTTAGCACAAAATAATAGAATAAATAGCCAAGGCCAACGGCCCCTATCCCCATTCCTAATAAACGACTATGCTCTATTACTTCGGCAGGGCGGGTAGGTGTTGCTATTTGCTGCGTTTCATCATCAAGCTTTGCGGGGTCAACATAGACGCTGTCTTTCTCGTTTGGCAGCATGTAGCGATTTACCAGCGGCATGATAATAAACAAGCCCACAACAATAGCGATATTAAATGTCGAAAAGATCGTGTTTTCGGTGCCAATTACACCAATACTTTGCTCTGCAAAGTGGCCGTCGGTCGCGATTGTCAGCGGCACTGAACCGGCTAAGCCGCCATGCCAAACAATAAAGCCTGAATAGGCACTAGCAACCAATAATCGGTAATCAACGCGGGTTTGTTTTGCAATTGCTTTGGCGAACAAAGCGCCTATGACTAAGCCAAAGCCCCAGTTTAGCCAGCTCGCTAATAAAGAAACGAGCGTCACGAGTATAATTGCTTTGGCTGGAGTATTTGCTAATGTCGCAAGTTTATTGAGTATGCTGCGCATAACTGGAGTACTCGCTAACATGTAGCCAGTTAGAAGTACTAGCAGCATTTGCATGGCAAATTGTAATAGGTTCCAAAATCCACCACCCCAAGCCGCGAGCACTTGTGTGGGCGTTGACGGCGTAAAGAGACTCGCAACGATAAAGCTCAGCAAGGTGAGTAATATAACAAATACAAACGGGTCGGGTAGGTAACGCTCTACTAGTTTAGTGAATGGTTTGGCAACGCGATTTAGCATAGTTTTTATTGTTGTCGTCGAATCGATAAAGCCAATAAATCATGAATAACGATGATTGGCAAATTGCGACGTCGTTGCTTTAGCTTATATTAATAAAACAAATGTTAAAAACTATTACTGAGCATCTTGTTCTAGCACGGCTTTTAAGCGGGCTTGTACTTCTTCCACTAACAAAATTGGCTGGAACTTAGATAAAAAGGCATTACAACCAACCTTCTCAACCAGGGCTTGGTTAAAGCTACCACTGAGTGATGTGTTAAGCACGATGTATAAGTTCTTCATTCGGCTGTCGTTGCGAATTTCGTGGGTTAAACGGTAGCCATCCATTGCTGGCATTTCTGCATCGGTGATCACCATAAGTAATTCTTTTTCGACATCTTTGCCCTGATCAGCCCAGCCTTTTAACATTTCGAGTGCTTCGAGTCCGTTACGAGCAGGAATAATTTCGATGCCGAGTTGCGATAAAGTATCGCTTACTTGTTTACGAGCCGTTGGTGAATCATCAGCATGAAGAATTTTGCGGCCTGCAAATTCGTTCACGATACTCTTATCAAGAATATCTTCAGAAATATGTACTTCGTACTCAACGATTTCGGCGAGCACTTTTTCTACATCGATTATTTCAACCAGTTGCTCTTGGCCATCGCGTTTCACCTTCGTTAAGGCTGTTAGATAATGATTTTTACCAATCGCAGTTGGTGGCGGCATAATATCAGACCATGTCATATTAATGATTTGATCAACCTTGCCAATTAAAAAGCCTTGTACGGTACGATTGTATTCAGTGATAACGAGGTTTGTATCTTCAATGTGTTTAGCTTCAGGCATGTTAATCGCTCTACGTAAATCAATCACAGGAATTGACTCACCGCGAATATCAACTACACCTGACACTTTCGGGTGTGCGTGAGGAATTTTGCTGATATGAGGCAGTTTAACGACTTCTTTTACTTTAAAAACATTAAGAGCAAATAAGTGGCGACTGTGGAGGTAAAATAGTAAAAGCTCTAAGCGGTTTTCACCGACTAGTTGCGTACGCTTATCAACTGAAGCAAGAACACCTGACATATTTCACCCAAAACAACTAATACAGAGATATTATAGTCTACTATTATTTTTCATCGACATGCATTAGTAATTTCAATCTGTTGCCAAAGAGCAAGCATTCCAGTACCGTATCGTTAATTTCCACCACTGTAAATTGCAAGGATTATGCACTATTTATTAAATCGTATAGTGGTACTTATCCGCAGTCATATTGATCAAGTAAGTTGGCAGGCTGTGGTGGTTACCACGCTTTTGCATATGCTACTTATATGGTGGCTGCTTATGCTTGCAGGAGAGCAAGCTTTAACACCACTAAGTACCTACGTTTATTATTATGTTGTAACAACATCAACAGTTGGCTATGGCGATTTTAGTGCCAGTACTGAGCTTGGCCGCTGGGTTGTTGCATTACTACAAATACCTTTTGGTTTAGCATTATTTGGCGTTCTGTTAGGAAAAACAGGGCAAACAGTAACTTACTTAATCAGGCGCGCTATGACGGGTGATAAAAGCTTCGCACATATAAACAATCACATTATTATTTTTGGTTGGCACGATACTCGTACTAAGAAGATGGTTGACTATATTCTAGCCGATCAAAAACGCTTAGATCGTCGTATTCTATTGGCAGTTACTGAACAAATGGAGCATCCATTTTTAACAAATCCGATGGTTGATTTTGCACGCCTAAGTAGCTTTACCGACTTAGATGAGTTGCAAAGAATCGCAATTGAACGCGCCGATAAAATTATTATTGATGGCCAAGATGATGACCAAACGTTTACTACGGCACTGCGCATAAGTAAGTTGGTAAATAAGGATTGTCATATTAGCGCGCATTTTACTGACGAAACCAAAATCGAAATGCTACATGAGCTCTGTCATAATGTTGAATGCAGTAGTGCCAAGTCAGCCGAAATCTTAGTGCGTTCAATGCAAGATCCGGGTTCGAGCCGTGTGCAAGAAGAGTTGTTATCAACACTTCATGGTGATACTCAGTTTAGTTTGCCTATTCCAAAAGGCGTGCAAGCAATGGAGTTTGGCAAGCTGTTTCATCACTTTAAATACAGCCACGATGCTATATTACTGGGTGTAGCACATAATTTAAGTGCAAAAAATATGGATTTAAATCCGCCACTTGACTATGTAGTCAGTGAAGGAGATATTTTGCATTATATCGCTGCGGAGCGTGTTTTGAGTGACGAAGTTGATTGGTCAGCGTTGGTATAGTACCAATCCGCAATAATACTTTTAATTAAGCGAATTGGTATTTATGAATGAAGTTGCGTTTTTAATTATTGTTTTGAGTGCCTACATTTTACCTGTGGTCATTGTGCTCAATAGTAAACGTACTCAAGGCCACGAAAAGAATGCTTGGTTAATTGGTATCATTTTCTTTTCGTGGTTAGCTTTAGTGATGTATTTAACTATTGTGCCTAAACACGGGCGGGTCAAAAAACACCGTAAAATAAAAACGAAGGGTTAACTTACAGCTACTGTCTCACTTCAACTGTTTCAATTTATGATCTATCAATGGGTCATCAGGTGAAAGTTGCTGCGCCACCTCTAAAATCTTTATTGCATCGTTTGGGTGTTCATCCTGATGCTTGATTGCGACATCAATAAGCGGCTGAACATCAATTGTGCCATTTTGCTCTTGAATATGCTCAGCTTTTTCTTCAGTCAAAATTGTGTGTGCCTTACTAAGTAAGGCTAAGCGGTGTGCCGAACCGTTGTTGGCTTTATTGAGCCGACGATAATAGTCTTCTTTAAAACGTAACGTTTTTGTCTGCTGTCGAAATTGAGCAATATCGACTTGCTGGTGGCTAATAAAATCAACAGCAACATCTTTATAAAAACCAAATTTATTCAAGTATGTAGCATGAACGCTGTGGCCCATACCGAACACCCGTAAATGGGTGAGTTGTGGGTAGCGTTTAGCATGAGCTCGGTCGATACGATTGGTTGGATCGTAGATGATATAGCCTTTAGCATGACCTAGGTCTAAATCGTGATAATCACCGTTCCAGTCAAATTTTTGTGCGATATCTGTGCTTGAGCGGTCATCCCATGGGGCTTTGTTTTTATTTTTTGTGCTGACAGGATGAAATAACAAGACTTTATCAAGCTTTAATAGATTGGCAAATGCGCCAACAGCAAAGCCACCACGACTCAAGCCATATCCTAATCGTTCTTTAAATCCGCCAATCAATGGCGCTAATTGCTCAATAAAAAACAATAGGTTGCGGTGTCTAAACCAGTTACTAATACCTAAATGTTGGAAGGCAATTACATTCACAGCTTGTTTTTTCGCAAGTTTATAGGCCCAAGGCGAAAAATCATCTGTGAGATCATGTTCTTGGTAGTTGGTTCCCGCTGGTGAGAAGGTGAATAGCAGAGGTTTATTTGCGTCGATGATATGATACTTCACATATACATCACCGAGTAAGTCACCACCGGTAAAAGGGACTCGGCTTTGTTGTTGCTCATGTGGGAGATGGATCCACTCATCTAACCAATATAATAATTTCATACATCCCCCAAGATACCTCTAAAATAAAGGGACAGAATTATAGCAAAAATCACTGCTCATTAAAAATGCACGCCTTTTTAATGTGTTATTTTTCGCTCATAGCTATAATCTGTTGCCAATCATGTTCAGTTACTGGCATCACAGATAATCGACCGCCTTTTTTAAGGGCTATTTCGGTAATGGACTCATTGGCTTTAATTGCTTGTAGGCTAACAAGCTTTTTAAGGTGAGATTTATAAGTAACATCGACCACAAACCAGCGCGGGTTATCAGCAGTTGCTTTAGCGTCGTAGTAATCGCTATTTAAATCAAACTGAGTTGGGTCGGCATAGGCTTCACGACTGACCGTGGCTATTCCTGCGACACCTACATGTTTACAACTTGAATGATAAATCATTACCAAGTCGCCTTGTTTAATGCCATCGCGTAGAAAGTTTCGCGCTTGATAATTGCGCACGCCATCCCACATAGAGGTTTGCATAGGTGCGTTTTTTAAATCATCAATTGAAAATGCATCAGGTTCGGTTTTAAAAAGCCAATAAGCCATAATGGGGTGCTCTTACAAAGATTTACTTCCAATTAGTCTATAGTATCATTAAACGCTTGTCGGGATTGAGGATAAATAAATGAGCCAAGTATTAGATGACTTACTGTCATTAATGTCGTTAGAAGAGATTGAGCAAGGCTTGTATCGCGGGCAAAGCCAAGATTTAGGGTTTAGAGCTGTTTTCGGTGGCCAAGTAATGGGGCAAGCCTTGTCGGCAGCCAAAGAAACATTACCTGAAGGGCGTATAGTTCATTCACTGCATTCTTATTTTTTACGTCCAGGTGATGCGAGCAAACCAATCGTTTACGATGTAGAAAATATTCGTGATGGTAAGAGCTTTAGTACCCGCCGTGTAAAAGCTATTCAATATGGTAAGCCGATTTTTTACATGACTGCTTCGTTTCAAGGTGAAGAGGACGGCTTATCACACCAAGCGCAGATGCCCGATGTCCCACAGCCTGAAGAATTAAAGTCATCGCTTGAGTTTTACCAAGCGAATGCTGAACTTATTCCTGAACCAATTCGCAATAAGTTTATTCGTGAAGTACCAATTGAAATGCGTCCAGTGACCTTTCATAACCCATTTAAACCACAAGCAATGGAACCCGTTAAGCATATTTGGTTTAAAGCCAATGGTGAGATGCCTGACGATCAGCGTATTCATAACTACTTACTTGCGTATGCGTCTGACTTTGAGTTTTTACCAACGGCATTACAGCCGCACGGTGTATCGTTTATGCAGCCGAATATGCAGGTTGCGACGATTGACCATGCAATGTGGTTTCATCGCCCGTTTAGACTAGACGATTGGATTTTATATTCGATTGATAGCCCAAGTGCGAGCTCTGGCCGTGGTTTGGTGCGAGGTCAGTTCTTTGACCGTCAAGGCAATTTGGTTGCCTCAACGATCCAAGAAGGGGTCATGCGTCAGCGTTAATCTTTTGCGTGCTGAGCTTGGCTTTGCACTATATCGTCAATTGACTGCCAGACTCGTGCTGGCAGCAATGCCTTCAGATATAAATACACTTCACACAGCTCATTGCTACCCGTTAAGCCTTGCTCTGTTTCGGTAATTAGCTTTTGCTCTCGCAAGCTTGAGATAAAACCAATAAGTACTTTTTTGTCAAAGAACTCCGGCGTTTTAATGCCGTGCAAGGTGCCTAAACGCTCTGCTAACACTTGGTTTTCGTGCTCAAGTTCTTCACGCTCAATACCGCTACTGGTTTGAATAAAACCAACCACGATAGCGTAACGCTGTAGCGTTAAGCTTAAGGCGCGACCAAGCATTTCGAGTTTTGCTAAGCAGTCGTTGCTATTGGTGATTTTGATATTATCACCTTCAATTTCAATAAGGTCTTGATCAACAAAGCTTGCGAGCACGCGAGTAATGTAGTTTTCATCTAGCTCATGCAAGAACCACTCTTTAGCGAACAGCGGGTAAAAACGTGCAATCAAGGCATGGCAATCTGCCATGGTAGTTTGATGTGCTTTGAATAAATGCAGCGCAAGCAAGCTTGGTACAGCAAATAAGTGCAATACGTTATTACGGTAGTAGTTGAATAGCGTCTTTTCTTTGTCGTTAATAGCGATAATTTCGCCAAATTCATCACTGATGACGTCAAACTTATTAAGTTTAAGTGCATGCTCTAATAGCTGTTCAGCACTTTCGTTAGGTGTTGTTACCTTGTCGCTGTAACTTGCGCTGCGTTGTAAATGTAGATAAAACTCAAGCTGCGCAATCAACTTAGGCTTACTTAACGCATGTTTGTCATTCACCAATAAAATCATCGCGAGTAAATTCACCGCATTGAGTGCAGCGGCACTATTAATATTAACCATGACTTTATCGGCAAGATTCGCTACCTGCGGTCCAAGCCATTGTGGCTTTTGTACATCGGTTGGGTGAATAGACTCGCGCCAATCAGGTTGCTGTTCATTAAGGTATTGATTTATCGAAATAGGATCACCAAAATTTAAGTAACCACGACCATAGTTTTTCAGGTTTTTAATGGCTTTAAAAATCCCCAAGACCGACTCACCTTTTTTATCGTTACCGGCCAGCTCTTTTAAGTAAGTATTAATTTCCATTACGTGCTCATAGCCGATGTATACAGGCACAATAGAAATAGGGCGATCTATGCCACGAAGCATGGCTTGCAACGTCATGGCGAGCATACCTGTTTTTGGTGGTAACAAACGACCAGTACGGCTACGGCCACCTTCAGTGTAAAACTTCACTGAGTAGCCTTTAATAAATAACTGGCTCAGATACTCTTTAAATACTGATGAATATAACTTGTTGCCCGCGAATGAGCGGCGAATAAAGAAAGCACCACTACGACGGAAAATACCACCTGCCGGGAAGAAGTTTAAGTTGATACCAGCGGCTATATGCGGTGGTACTAAACCTAAGTGATAAATAGAGTAGGTCAGTAATAAGTAATCCATGTGCGAGCGGTGACAAGGCATATAAATAATTTCATGGCCTTTATCAGTGAGCTCGTGAACTTGCTCTGAAAACTTAATGTCGATGCCGTTATAAAGTTTATTCCACAGCCAAGTTAATACACGGTCAGCAACACGAATGGTGGCATCGCTGTAATTGGCAGCAATTTCATCAAGTAGCTTCAGCGCATTTTGACGAGCTTGCTCTTGGCTGATGTTTTTTTCTTTTGCTTCTATTTGAATCGCTTTTTTTATTGTTGGTGATGCAAGTAGCGAATTAAAAAGCTGTTCACGCGATGGCATTTTTGGCCCTGTAGCAGCCAGTTTTTGACGACGAAAGTGCACACGAGCTACGCGTATTAACTTATGTGGTAGCTCATCAACATCGGCTTTTTCATTGACTAATAAAGATAAGTCGAGTGGTTGGCTAAATCGAATAAAGTTATCACGCCCAGAAAATAGCAACACAAAGAACTTGCGAAACCAGCTGGGTGTTAATGAATGAGACACCAAAGTACCTAAACCAGGCTTTTCTTTTCCTGGGTTACGACCCCATAAAATGGTCACCGGGATCACTTGGACGTTTTGCTCACCAGATTGCATTAGGTGGTCAATAATGTGTTTGCCTTGCTGCAAGGCATTACTTGGTTTGCTTTTATTACCAAATAGCGGTGGTGGGTTTTGAATACCAATAAAGCGGTTGAGTTCGGCATTACCTAATAACTGCTCTTCGGTTGGGTCAGGTAAGCCATATTTTTTACATACCCGCGCCAGTGCCGCTAAATCAGAGCGCGCATTCAGCCTCACAATATAAAAAGTTGGATTGGCAGGGTTTAGATTGTATTGTTCAATAGGGTTCTCAGGCAGAACTTTGCTTTTTACTAGCAAGCGGTTCATCCCAGCAGAAATAGCATTTAAACAACGATTAATGATACGCATCAACTCACCAAAGTTTTATACCAACTAGGTTTAGTGCCTAAGACAGCTCACTTTATTAAGCCAATTGGTATTAGTAAATATACAGTAGACCACATGCGGTCAAAATAAGCGGCATAGAATAACAATTATTAACTGGACTGACCATTGCAACATTGTATGGCTTTTTGTTTCTTTACCTAACTATAGTAAGCAAAGACATACCTTGGCTGAATTTAGTTCTATTTCATTTAAATTTCATTTTGATAAGGCGTCGAGTGTATTAATTCTAAAAAGTTGTTGCATTTATCACCAATATAACTATAATACGCAGGCTTTCAAAATTCCCTCGGGAACTTGGAAGGAAAGATTAAGCTTGGATTTCAAGCTAATAAACAGGAATTCCGATTTGGAATTCAACGTAGATATAAGAGAACAGCCGACATCTTAGTTAGTAAGATTGTTTCGGTCGTTTTTTTATGCTCTTTTTAAATGCTCTTTATATTGAGGTTTAAGAATGTCAAATCAACGCATTCGTATTCGCCTAAAAGCTTTTGACCACCGTTTGATTGACCAATCAACGGCGGAAATCGTGGAAACTGCGAAACGCACTGGCGCTCAAGTACGTGGTCCAATTCCACTACCTACACGCTTTGAACGTTTTACTGTACTAACTTCACCGCACGTTAACAAAGACGCGCGTGATCAGTACGAAATCCGCACCCATAAACGTCTGATCGACATCGTAGAACCAACTGACAAGACTGTTGACGCTCTTATGCGTTTAGATCTTGCTGCTGGTGTTGATGTTCAAATCAGCCTGGGTTAATCGGAAGATTAGAGAGGTTTTAGGAAAATGGCATTAGGTCTAGTCGGTCGTAAAGTGGGTATGACACGTATCTTCACTGAAGATGGTGTATCTATCCCTGTGACAGTTATCGAAGCGACTCCTAACCGCATTGCACAGATCAAATCTGACGCAACAGACGGTTATAACGCGCTTCAAGTAACCGCAGGCACTAAAAAAGCAAGCCGTGTAAACAAAGCAGCAGCGGGTCACTTCGCTAAAGCTGGTGTTGAAGCGGGTCGCGGTCTGTGGGAATTCCGCCTAAATGGTGGTGAAGGCGATTTTGAAGTAGGCGCTGAGCTTACTGTTGAATTATTCAACGAAATCAACAAAGTTGACGTAACCGGTACTTCTAAAGGTAAAGGTTTCCAAGGTGGTGTTAAGCGCTGGAACTTCAGCATGCAAGACGCTACTCACGGTAACTCTCTATCTCACCGTGCTCCTGGTTCAATCGGTCAAAACCAATCACCTGGTAAGGTGTTTAAAGGTAAGAAAATGGCCGGTCACATGGGTGCTGAGCGTGTAACGACTCAAAACTTAGAACTAGTTCGCGTTGACGCTGAGCGTAACTTGCTTTTAGTTAAAGGTGCAGTACCTGGCGCTATCGGCGGTGACGTTATCGTTAAACCAGCTGTTAAAGCATAAGTCCTGGAGATTTAGTGATGGAATTAGCAATTAAAGACGCTTCTGGCGCTCTTGAAGTTTCTGAAGCTACTTTTGGACGTGAGTTTAACGAAGCATTAGTACACCAAGTAGTTGTTGCTTACGCAGCAGGTGCTCGTCAAGGTACTCGTGCTCAGAAGACACGTTCTGAAGTTAGCGGTGGTGGTAAAAAACCATGGTCTCAAAAAGGTACTGGCCGTGCACGTGCTGGTACAATTCGTAGCCCAATTTGGCGTTCAGGTGGCGTTAGCTTCGCAGCTAAACCACAAGATCATAGCCAAAAAGTAAACCGTAAAATGTACCGCGGTGCGATCAAAAGCATCTTATCTGAATTAGTTCGTCAAGAGCGTTTAATCGTTGTTGAACAGTTTGGTCTTGAAGCACCAAAAACTAAAGAACTAGTTGCTAAGCTTAAAGAACTTGAGCTTAAAGATGTTCTAATCGTGACTGAAGAAGTAGATGAGAATCTTTTCTTATCGGCACGTAACCTATACAAGGTTGACACGCGTGATGTAGCTGGTATCGATCCTGTAAGCCTAATCGCTTTCGATAAGGTACTTATTACAGCTGCTGCTGTTAAGCAACTTGAGGAGGCGCTAGCATGATCCGTGAAGAACGTCTTTTAAAAGTGATCCTTGCTCCACACATCTCTGAAAAAAGCACTATCGCTGCTGAAGAGAACAACACGATTGTTTTCAAAGTAGCTTCTAATGCAACTAAAGCTGAAATCAAAGCTGCTGCAGAAAAGCTTTTTGAAGTAGAAGTAACTGGTGTTCGCACACTAAACGTTAAGGGTAAAACAAAACGTACTGGCATGCGTTTCGGTCGTCGTTCAGACTGGAAGAAAGCTTACGTTACTCTTAAAGAAGGTAGCGAGCTAGACTTTGTCGGCGGCGCCGAGTAATAAGGGGAGTTAGAATTATGGCACTTCAAAAGTGTAAACCAACTTCTGCGGGTCGTCGTCACCTGGTTAAAGTGGTTAACCCAGATTTACATAAGGGTAAACCTTACGCACCACTACTAGAGAAAAACTCTAAGTCTGGTGGTCGTAATAACAAAGGTCGTATCACGGTTCGTCACATCGGTGGTGGTCACAAGCATCATTACCGTGTAATCGACTTTAAACGCACTAAAGATGGCATTCCAGCTGTTGTTGAGCGTCTAGAGTATGATCCAAACCGTAGCGCAAACATCGCTCTTGTATTATATGCAGACGGTGAGCGTCGTTACATTATTGCACCTAAAGGCTTAAAAGCGGGTGATTCAATCCAGTCTGGTATTGATGCACCAATCAAACCTGGTAACACGTTACCAATGCGCAACATGCCTGTAGGTTCGACTGTTCACAACGTAGAATTAAAACCAGGTAAAGGCGCGCAAATCGCACGTTCTGCTGGTGCATACGTTCAAATCCTTGCTCGTGAAGGTCAATACGTAACTCTACGTCTTCGTTCTGGCGAAGTTCGTAAAGTTCCATCTGACTGTCGCGCAACACTTGGTGAAGTAGGTAATGCTGAGCATATGCTTCGTTCACTAGGTAAAGCTGGTGCAAATCGCTGGCGTGGTATCCGTCCGACAGTTCGTGGTGTTGCCATGAACCCGGTAGATCACCCGCACGGTGGTGGTGAAGGTCGTACATCTGGTGGTCGTCATCCTGTGTCTCCATGGGGTAAACCGACTAAAGGTGCTAAGACACGTAAGAACAAGCGTACTGATAAATTTATCGTACGTCGTCGTACTAAATAATAGTTGAGGAATAGCCATGCCACGTTCTCTCAAGAAAGGTCCTTTTATTGACCTACACTTGCTGAAGAAGGTAGAGAAAGCGTTGGAAAGCGGTGACAAGAAGCCAATTAAAACTTGGAGCCGTCGTTCAATGATCATACCTAACATGATCGGATTGACCATCGCTGTCCATAATGGTCGTCAGCACGTTCCTGTGTTTATCACAGACGAAATGATCGGTCACAAACTAGGTGAATTTGCACCAACTCGCACTTACCGCGGTCACGCTGCGGATAAGAAAGCGAAGAAACGTTAAGAGGAGAATGATAAATGCAAGCATTAGCTAAACATAAATTCGCCTCTGGTTCGGCGCAAAAAGCACGTCTAGTTGCAGATCAGATCCGCGGACTTCCGGTTGATCGCGCTCTAGAAATCCTGGCGTACAGCCCTAAAAAAGCGGCTGTATTAGTTAAGAAAGTACTTGAGTCTGCTATTGCTAACGCAGAGCATAACGAAGGTGCTGACATTGATGAGCTTCGTGTAACTACGATCTTTGTGGACGATGGTCCTACAATGAAGCGTATTATGCCACGTGCTAAAGGACGCGCTGACCGCATCCTTAAGCGTACAAGCCACATCACTGTTGTGGTTTCAGATAGCTAGGAGTATAAGTAATGGGACAAAAAGTTCATCCTACTGGTATTCGCCTAGGTATCTCTAAACCTTGGGTTTCTACCTGGTACGCGAATTCAAAAGATTTCTCTGATCAGCTTTTTGGCGATCACAAAGTACGTGCATTCCTAACTAAGGAATTAAAAGCGGCTTCTGTGTCTAAAATCGTTATCGAGCGTCCAGCTAAATCTATCCGTGTAACAATTCACACAGCTCGTCCTGGTGTTGTTATCGGTAAAAAAGGCGAAGACGTTGAAAAACTACGTCAAGCAGTAACTAAGATTGCAGGTGTTCCGGCTCAGATCAATATTTCTGAAGTTCGTAAGCCTGAACTTGATGCACAACTAGTAGCTGACGGTATTGCGTCACAGCTAGAGCGTCGTGTTATGTTCCGTCGCGCTATGAAGCGTTCGGTACAAAATGCAATGCGCATTGGTGCAAAAGGTATCAAAGTTGAAGTTAGCGGTCGTCTTGGCGGTGCTGAGATCGCACGTTCAGAATGGTATCGTGAAGGTCGTGTACCTCTACATACTCTACGTGCTGATATCGACTACGCAACTTCTGAAGCCTTAACCACTTATGGTATCATTGGTGTTAAAGTTTGGATCTTCAAAGGCGAAGTTATTGGTGGTTTACCACTAGTACAAGAGCAAGAGAAGCCAGCTAAACGCGCGCCAAAGAAAGCCAAAAAAAGTGCTAAGTAGAGGTAGCGAGTAATGTTACAGCCAAAACGTACAAAATTCCGTAAAATGCACAAAGGCCGCAACCGCGGTTTAGCGCAAAACGGTAACAAAGTAAGCTTCGGTACTTTCGGTTTGAAAGCTACTGGTCGTGGCCGTATGACTGCTCGTCAAATCGAAGCAGCTCGTCGTGCTATGACACGTCACGTAAAGCGTCAAGGTAAAATCTGGATCCGTGTATTCCCAGATAAGCCAATTACGAACAAGCCATTAGAAGTTCGTATGGGTAAAGGTAAAGGTTCTGTTGAATATTGGGTTGCTGAAATTCAACCTGGTAAAGTACTTTACGAAATGGAAGGTGTTTCTGAAGAGCTTGCTCGTGAAGCATTTAACCTTGCAGCGCGTAAATTACCATTCACAACAACTTTCGTAACTCGGACGGTGATGTAATGAAAGCTAGCGAACTAAAAGACAAAAGCGTAGAAGAGCTAAACGCTGAACTTCTAGGACTTCTTCGTGAGCAGTTCAACCTGCGCATGCAAGCAAGCACTGGTCAGTTAGCTCAGACACACACGCTAAGAACAGTACGTCGCGATATCGCGCGTGTAAAAACAGTTATTAACCAGAAGGCAGGTCAATAATGAGCGATAAAATCCGTACTCTTCAAGGCCGTGTAATCAGCGACAAGATGGATAAATCTTTCACTGTTGCTATCGCACGTTACGTGAAGCACCCAGTATATGGTAAATTCATCAAACGTACGACTAAACTACACGTACATGACGAAAACAACACAGCTCAAACTGGTGACGTAGTTACTATTCGTGAGTGTGCTCCTATTTCTAAGACTAAGTCTTGGACTTTAGTAGACGTTGTTGAACGTCCAAAGCAAGCTTAATTTTTAATTAAGTTTACTTACTAAAAAGCCCCGGCATTTGCTGGGGCTTTTTGTTTTTAAAATAAAGCTATCAGCTTTGAGACGTCAGTTGAGCGTTAGACTTGTTTGCTGCAGAGTTTCCCGCTGCTGTAAAACCTCATATGGCACTCATGCTGAATCCAAATCATCTCTACGAATAAACTTGAGCTAGAACCTTAAACTTTACTCTTGCTAAAACGCCACTTTTTCTTATGAACTAATTCATTCATTTAACACTCTTAAAAATAAAAATGAGGCGTTTGGGTGCTAAAAGGGACTTACAAAGCATGGATCATCTCGATTACGCTACATGCTGTGCTTTTGTTGTTATTTGCTCAATATGGAAAGTTTGTGAAACTACCAGTAGCAGCCACAGAGCCGCCAAAAGTAATCAACGCGTATGTGAGTGTCGATTTAACTACCTTACCTAGTTTTCAGAAAGCCCAAAACAAACCTTTACCGGAGCAGCCGCAAGCAATGCCTGATGAGGCTAAGCCTTTGCCAGAAATAGAAGAAGCTTCTCATAGTGGTTCAGGGCAGAGTAACGGTGTTGAGGTCGTTGAGCACTCAGTTAATGGGCCCAAAGAAGCAACCACTAAGATCGTTAAGTCTAATCAAGCATCTGATAGTTCAAAAACAACCGAAGCACCCTTTAAAAAGCTCAACCCGTATGCGCCAATCCCACAGCTTAAATTTGAAAATAGAGCGACTAGTGCATCAGCATTTGGGCAAGTTGAAGCTACGAATAATAATTTGCCTACAGGCAGGGTAACAGTGCCCGAACAACTAACCGTGTCAGATAAGGCAACCGTCATTTGGCAAAGTGGAGATGGTAGCAAGCGTATCGAGGTGCTAAATGGTATGTGTTATGGCATAAATTTCAATTCGGTGTTTGGTAAATCTGGGGTGCCAAGTGGATCGCCAAGACCCTGCGAAGACAAAGACGCTAAGTTATTTAAAGAAATAATGAATAAATGGAGTAATAAATAATAAAACACTTTACCTCAACTTAACTTGAGATTTTAAAGTAGCGTTTTTTGTAATGGATAACGCTATGAACTCACTAGAAAACTATTTATTAAGCTTACAGATTAATTGCTATCAAGCGTCAGCGATTCAAATTTCTCAAGTACAAACGCGTATTTGGCAGTCATTACAAAATAATTCTGGTTATGCACATAGCGTAATCGAAGAGTTTGATTTGAATGGACAGCCTAGCCATTACCAGCATGCAGCCCTATTTACACTGGTTTTATTGCAGCTTGGCTATAAAATAAAGCCAACGCCAGAAAACGCTTTATCGGTAAGGCATAACCATTTGTTACATGACATTCGTCTTGTCGAGCAGTTAAACGCTAGTGGGGCTTAAGTCATCTTGTATCGTATAAAAAGGCACTTAGCCGAAACTAAGTGCCTTGGCTTAACGAAGTTACCAAATCATTTCTACAAATTCTGGATGATCCACAAATGGGTTGCGGTTACCTTGATGTTCATAAGCTGCTTGGTTACGGTCAAGCTCTAATTGGCTAACAGGATCCTCGTTATGCCATTTTAATAACATAGCAACGACCCAGTTCTCAAATACCTGATTAGATGAACCATTCAATACAGCGTTACTGTAGGTTGTGTTGTTTTGCCACGAGCCAATTACGTTTTCATAGCGTGTTGCCATGTAGAAATAGGCTCTTGCAAAGTCACCTTTAAATTCATCAATAGGTTCAAATACCGTTCCTGAGTAATTTAATGAGCTAGCTGCACTGCCTAACTTACTGCCGTTGCTAGAGGTATAGCTTGCACTACCAACTTCACCAAATGGGTAGTTACTACGTTTTGAATTTACATAACCATCAGTAGCAAAAATGTGATGTACGTCTGAATTCATTGGCTCAACTGTACCGCCAAACCAACTTTTCGGGAAAGAATGCTCACGGTTGTAGCAATCTGCTTCGCTGTTGTATGTCCCACATTGATCGCTCACAGCAACATAGTTGTAACTGTCTTGGCCTGCAGGGTTTTCTGAATAACGGTCTAAAATAGAGTTGTCGTTTTCAAAATACTTATCGCGTGAGGCAACATCGTAAAAACTCCAAATAGCTGAATAGCCTTGTGAGTTGTGATCTTTAATGATGTTGTATAACTCTGTTTTCAGTGCATAACCACTAAGGCCTTGCGTTGTAACATAGTATCCCGCTGGCTCTGTTGGTGTTGTACCACCACCGTCACCGCCGCCTGAGTTATCACCCAAAGTAAACGGCGTAGCTTCCGAGCTTTGGAAGCTTGCACCACTGGCAAGTACTGTTTGACCTAAAGAAAGATTGTAACTGCCATTGCCGAATGAACAGCATATGCCATCACCATAGCTATCAAAAATAGTAAAGGTATAGTCACCATCAGTTAAACATGCTTGCTCACTGTACTGAGTATTTGCAGCATAGCTGCCGCCTGATGCTACTGTGCTACCTTGGCTATTAGTGATATGCCAGCTGGTTTCTTCACCATAGTTATCGGTAGTGAGGGTTAAAGATACTTGGTTATCGGCGCAGCTGCCCGAAGGTGGTGGTGTTGAGCCCGTGCTTGGTGCAAAGTTATCAACATAAACCACTTCGCTGCCATCAAAGCCTGTTACATCGTAAAAGCGCAGGCCAACACTAATTGAGGTAGTCGCAGAAGCTGTATACTGATAGCTGATTTGTTGCCATTGATTCGTTAATGCTGAATTAGAGTAACCTTGATAGCCATCAACCACTAAGCGAGCTTTTACGCCGCCTTCAGTATGATAAACCCAAGCAGAAAACTCATAGCTTTCACCGGCCACCACATCAACTAATTGCTGTAAATCGGTATTACTTTGCGTGCCAGTATTAACCACAACTTGCGCTGAGTAATTACCTGAGTAAACCACATTACTATTAGCGCTAAGACTAATACCGCTATCTATGGTGCTCCAGCTTGCAGGAGTGTTTGCTGACCAGTTTTCGAAGTCGGCATTATTAACATTTGCCAATGCTGAACTCGCTAAACACAGTAGACTACTGGCTAGCATGTATTTTTTACATGTCCCGTGTGACATCGTTGTTTCCTTTTTATATTTTAATAGTTTTTGCTGTTCTCAAAATGAACACAGCGAGTATAGGCTAATCGGCTTATGTTGCAATAATGTTAATTAATAAAAGTTTCTTATTGGGTAATTTTTGCTTTTAACATGTTTTTTTTGGATAAATACTAAATTAATAACTAAATGGAATATCAAAGCAGATTCTATTCTTTTTTAATCGCCTCAGACCCCGTTATTCTTCACGCTCAGATAAACCTTTAAAGCATTTTTGTTTAGTCTTTAAAGTCGAAAAAATTGTTCGCGAAATGACGGTAGTAAGTTCGTTTCGCAGTTAACTTTTCAGGGTTACGAGGAATAAATTCATGTTGTTAAGTCAACTAAATGCAGCGGCGAGCCCGCTATCGCAAGAGCAAGTACAAAAGCTGCAAGGCTTAGTGGCTGAACTTAATCCAATTCAGCAAGCGTGGGTAAGTGGTTACTTAGCTGCTAACGCAAATGCAGGTGCATTAACTGGTGGTGTTGCTGCCGCTCCTGCTGCGGGTGATGCTGCACCACTGACTATTTTATACGGCTCGCAAACGGGTAACGCTAAAGGCGTGGCGAGCAAGTTAAAAGAGCAAGCAGAGTCGCGCGGTCTATCGGTTAAGCTAGTCAACATGGCTGACTACAAACCAACAGCCCTGAAAAAAGAAAAGTTTATCACGGTTGTTGTTTCAACCTACGGTGAGGGTGAGCCACCAGAAGATGCTGAAAGCCTCCATGAATTTTTAACGACTAAAAAAGCACCAAAGCTAGATGGTGTTAAAGTGGCTGTGATTGGCTTAGGTGACTCAAGCTACGAATTCTTCTGCCAAACAGCAAAAGATTTCGAAGAGCGTTTTAACAAGCTTGGCGCAGAAACTATTTTCCAGCGTGCTGACCTAGATGTTGATTACGATGATGAAGCAGCTAAGTGGATTGATGGTGCACTTGATGCGTTTGAACCAGATCTTAAAGCGCAGCAACAAGCAAGTGGTGGTCAAGTTGTGGCTATGCCATTTGGTGCAGCAGCGCCAGCAGCAAGCCAATACACCAAGCAAAACCCATTTGCTGCAGAGCTAAGTGTTGTGCAAAAAATTACCGGTCGTGACTCAACTAAAGATGTGCGTCATGTTGAAATCTCATTAGAAGGTTCAGACATCACCTATACACCGGGTGATTCGCTGGGCGTTTACTTCTTGAATGATGAAGTACTTGTTGATGAAGTCCTTGCGCTTACCCAAATTGATGCATCTAGCACGGTTAAACTAGGCGACGAAGAACTAAGTGTTCGTGATGCATTAATCGAAAAATTAGAGTTAACCCAGTCATACCCAGGTTTTGTTGAAAAATATGCAACAGCAACTGGCAACCCTGAATTATTAAAGTTAGTTGAAGATAAAGCGGCAATGCGTGAGTACATCGAACCTCGCCAAATCTTCGATATTATTCGTCAAAACCCAGCTCAACTAGAAGCGCAAACCTTAGTAGACTGCTTACGTAAACTACAAGCGCGTTTATATTCGATTGCATCTAGCCAAGCTGAAGTTGAAGATGAAGTTCACTTAACTGTGGGTCTGGTTGAGTTTGATGCATTTGGTAGCGAGCACTTAGGTGGGTGTTCTGGCTATTTAGCGCGTCGTGCTGAAGAAGGTTGCAAAGTAAAAGTATTCAGTGAGCATAACGATAATTTCCGTTTACCGGCTAATGATGAAACGCCAATTATTATGGTAGGTCCGGGTACGGGTATTGCCCCATTCCGTGCGTTTTTACAAGAGCGTGATGTTCGTGAAGCAAGTGGTAAAAACTGGTTATTCTTTGGTAACCCACACTTTACTCAAGACTTCTTATATCAAGTTGAAATTCAAGGTTACTTGAAGTCAGGTTTACTGACTAAAGTGGATGTGGCATTTAGCCGTGACCAAGCGGAAAAAGTATATGTTCAAGACAAACTTCGCAAAAACAGCCAAGAAGTATTTGCTTGGTTAGAAGCGGGTGCTCATTTCTATATATGTGGTGATGCAAACCGTATGGCGAAAGATGTTCATCAGGCGCTTGTAGACATTATCAAAGAAAATAGCGGCAAAGATGATGAACAAGCTGAGCAATATTTAAAAGATTTACGTAGCGCAAATCGCTATCAGAAAGACGTGTACTAATCACGTTTAAAGCTAACAGCCGTCACTGTAACAAATTTAGGAAATACCATGAGCGAACAAGACAAAAACGTAAAGCTTTCTGATAACGAGCGTTTGAAAAGAGAAAGTAATTTTTTACGTGGCACAATTGAGCAAGATTTAAAAGACGAGATCACCGGTGGTTTCACTGCTGATAACTTCCAACTGATCCGTTTCCACGGCATGTACCAGCAAGATGACCGTGACATTCGCCCTGAACGCGCTAAACAAAAATTAGAGCCGTTACATAACGTTATGCTACGTGCTCGTATGCCTGGCGGTATCATCAAGCCAGAGCAATGGTTAGCGATTGATAAGTTTGCTGAAGAGAAAACCAGCTATGGCAGTATTCGTTTAACCACGCGTCAAACTTTCCAGTTCCATGGTGTGCTTAAGCCAAATATTAAAGGCATGCACCAAATGCTTAATAGCGTGGGTATTGACTCAATTGCAACGGCGGGCGATGTAAACCGAAACGTATTATGTACGACTAACCCTGTTGAGTCCGAGCTTCACCAAGAAGCTTACGAGTGGGCTGCGAAGATCTCAGAGCACCTATTACCAAAAACCAAAGCATACGCTGAAATTTGGTTAGATGGTGAAAAGAGTGAAACCACTGAAGAGCCAATTTTAGGTTCAACTTATTTACCGCGTAAGTTTAAAACCACAGTAACAATTCCACCGAATAATGAAGTGGATGTGCATGCGAACGACCTAAACTTCGTGGCAATTGCAGAAAATGGCAAGTTAGTTGGTTTTAACGTGTTAGTGGGTGGTGGTCTTGCGATGACTCACGGTGATACCGCAACGTATCCTCGTAAAGCGGATGACTTTGGTTTCATTCCACTTGAGCACACCTTGAAAATTGCTGAACACGTGGTGTCTGTACAACGTGATTGGGGTAACCGCTCAAACCGTAAAAATGCAAAAACTAAGTACACACTTGACCGTGTAGGTTCTGATGTATTTAAAGCTGAAGTTGAAAAACGTGCTGGTGTTAAATTTGAACAGAGCCGCCCGTATGAGTTCACTCACCGTGGTGACCGTATCGGTTGGGTTGAAGGTATTGATGGTAAGCACCACTTAACGCTGTTTATTCAAAGTGGCCGTATTTTAGATTACCCAGATAAACCGCTAAAAACAGGCTGTCGTAAAATTGCTGAAATTCACCAAGGTGATTTCCGCATGACGGCAAACCAAAACTTGATCATCGCAGGTGTTCCGGCTGACCAAAAAGCGGTAATCGAAGAGATCGCTCGTAACCATGGCCTAATTGATGACAGCCATACAGAGCAGCGTAAAAACTCAATGGCGTGTGTGGCATTACCAACGTGTCCGTTAGCGATGGCAGAAGCTGAGCGTTATTTACCAAGCTTAATTGAGAAAACAGAAGCGCTATTAGCGAAACATGGTATTGGCGATGACAACATCATTATGCGTGTTGTGGGTTGTCCGAATGGCTGTGGCCGCGCAATGTTGGCAGAAGCGGGTCTGGTTGGTAAAGGTCCAGGAAAATACAACGTGTACTTAGGTGGTAACCGTGAAGGCACGCGTATTCCAAAACTGTATTTAGAAAATGTTGGCGAAGACGTATACCTAGACGCATTCGATAAGCTAATTGGCCAATGGGCAAGTGAGCGTAATGAAGGCGAGTGTTTTGGTGATTTTGTAATTCGCAAAGGCATTGTTGCTGAAGTTAAAGTTTCAGTAACTGATTTTCACGCATAATTTTATAAGCGACACCGCTTTAAGGTTTGGAATTAACCATGAGTGAATTTAAAAACATCTTAACGATGAGCAAAGAAGACCAAACAGCCATGCTGGCTGATATAAATGGTCTTCTGGCTGATAAAAGCGCTGAAGAGCGTGTTGCTTGGGCGCTTGAAAACTTACCAAGCACGCACTTTTTGTCGTCGAGTTTTGGTATTCAAGCGGCGGTGATGTTGCACTTAGTGACATCACAGCAGCCAGATATTCCGGTGGTGCTGACAGATACCGGTTATTTGTTTCCTGAAACCTATCAATTCATCGAGCAAATGACGGAGCGACTATCGCTTAATCTTAAAGTTTATAAAGCTGAGCTTAGCCCTGCGTGGCAAGAAGCGAAGTTTGGTAAGCTTTGGGAGCAAGGTGAAGAAGGCATTAAGCAGTACAATCAACTGAATAAAGTTGAGCCAATGACTCGTGCCTTAAACGAGCTGGATGCAGGTACTTGGTTTAGTGGCTTGCGTCGCGATCAGTCATCTAGCCGAGCTGATAAGCAAATTGTTGAAATCAGCCGAGGTACTGTGAAAGTGTATCCGCTTATTGAGTGGAACAACCGTGACATCTATCAGTATCTAACTAAACATGATTTACCTTATCACCCACTTTGGGAGCAAGGTTATGTGTCGATGGGCGATGTTCACACAACACGTAAACTTGAACCGGGCATGACAGAAGAAGAGACGCGTTTCTTTGGTTTAAACCGTGAATGTGGCTTACATATTGACGGTGATGGTATCTAATCCTAAATTCCTATCAGAATTTTCGTAAAGCGTAACCAAGGTTGCGCTTTTTTTGTTCTATTTATATACAATCTCAGGCTTAATTCTGTGAGAGAAAATTATGAGTCGTGTTGTTGTATTTTTATTTTTATTATTTATTGCTCCTTTAGTACGAGCTGAAACGCTGCGTGTTGCACTCTATGACACAGATTACCCTCCTTATCATTTTGCGAGTGAGAAACAAAAAGGCTTAGTTGATGAGCTACTTGAACGTTTCGCTGAAAAGTACAAAGTGCAAATTAGTTATATTCTCGTACCTGAAGTGCGCTCTCAGCATTTACTGGATGAGGGAAAGGTTGATGTGAGGTTGGAGTCTGAGCAGTGGTACAGAGGCAAAAATCACTATTATTGGAGTGATATGATTGCTGTTGTCGAAGACGTACTGGTGATGCCAAATGGTTGTCATATCCCACCACTTGATAAACTGAATGGTTTTGCTGTACTGACGCGATTTGGCTATACCTATCCGCAATTTGAAGCTTTGTTTGCTTCAGGAAAAGTACACCGAGAAGACTTCTATTCTGAATTAGACATGTTGAATGCTTTACTTGATCAAAAACAAAATCAACGTGTTGCCGTCATCGCAAAAAATACCTTGCAATGGTATGCCGCACAAGATGATGCCTTTAAAAAGTTTACTGTTAGCGACTACAACGTGGGCAAAGCGCCGATGCAACTACAGTTCATTTATAATGAAAAAGGTAAGCGCATGAGCGAAAAATTTAATGACTTTATGAAAAGTCTTAAATCATCGGGGGAATTTGCTAAGATTGTGAGTAACTACCAATAATGTGTAAATGGAATTATGAAACGCTTTTGTTATTTTGCTGTGATGCTGCTCTTAACCAGTGTTGCGCTGCTGTTTTACATTAAAAAGCCAGACGGTAAACCTTACCTAGAGCTGGGCATGTTTGAGCGTTATTCAGAAAAAGTCAGTGATGATGTGAGTGATTTTGCTTCGCAAGGAGCCGATACGCTTACTAGCCAAGCTAAAAAGCTCACTGAGAAGTTGAGCTTGAGCAAAGACGTTAATACACCTGTTGTTGTGTATAAATGGCAAGATGAACAAGGGCAGTGGCACTATGCTGATACACCCCATCCTAATTATTTTAGTATCGCGGTAAGTTTAGATCCGAACGATATAACTGTGTTGCCTGCAGAGACATTTCAAGCAGATGAGAAGCAAGCAGCAACAGTTAAAGCTGACGAAACACCTTCAACGCTTGGGGTATACGACCCTAAAAACGTACAAAAAATGATGCAAGACGCTGAGCAAGCAAAACAGCTTATGGAACAACGTAACAAGCAACTTGAACAGCAGCTCAAAAAGCAAGGTGGAAATTAACTTTGTTTGTTTTGCGCTGTGAGGTCGCTTTCCATTTTCATCAGTAAAATAGTGAGATAAATTTTGGTGGGTAGTGAGAATAGCACACCAACAGCAATACACGCTGCGCTGATCATAATGCCATGTATACCCATGCTATCACTTAAGTAATTACCGGCTAATAAAGAGTGCCCCAATATAATTAGGCAAATACCTAAAATGATAAAGGTTTTTAAGATTCGAATGATGGTTTGTTCAGTCATACAAGCACCTCACTTTAGCCTTAATTAAAGTGTAGGTGCTGTTGTAATTAATAGGATTGTTCTAAATCAAGCAACTGTCGGTTATTTGTCCAATTTTACTGGGCCGTTGATGTTATCGATACTTAAATCACCAGAACCCGCTTCGATAATTGTCAGACCAAGTGTGTCATCCACATAAATGCTGCCAGAGCCATCGGTAATGGTAACCAGCCCTTTGATTTGTCTTACATCTATATCACCAGAGCCATCTTCGATAGTGAGCGCACCAGCCAATGTTTTAATGCTGATACTACCTGATTCATCAATAATACGTGCAGGGCCTTGGCTGTTTTCGATGCGGATATCACCAGAGTCATCTTCAATATCGATACTACCTTGGCCTTGGTCAATCATAATTGAGCCAGAGTCGTCTTCAATATTGATATTGCCGCTGACATTGCTAATGCGAATATCGCCGGAGTCATCATCTATGTTGATATTTCTGCCTTGTTCAATAATGATTGAGCCAGAATCATCATCAATGCTGATATCGTTTTGCATCGCACGTATCACGATATCACCTGAGTCATCATCGATCTCTAGTTTGAGGTTGCTAGGCACAGAGACAATTAAATCAATATGAGGGGATGAGCCACTGTAAAACGACAAGCTACCATTATTGAGCTTGCTGATAAGCTCAGCCGTGTCGCCGTGTTTTTCGAGGGTTAGTGTATAGGTTTCATCGCCTTTAGCCGCATAGATATTAGCATTCACTGTGATAGCCGTGGCGTTGCTGTCGCCTTTGATGATCAATGAGCCTGCTTCGGCATCAATTTTTAATGCGCTGATATTTGCAGCCGACACGCTTAAGTCTTGTTGTTTTTGTTCTGCGATTTGACCCGGAGAGACATGAATAACACAGCCTGTTAATAATAAACTTGATGAGATGGCCGTTGCGCAAATTGCGCGTTTGAATGATGCAATAGTCATATGGATTCCAAAATTATTATGGTTGTTATCTGGTTAGCATTTGCAAACTATGGTCCAATTTTAACATGCTGATTTTTATGTGCTTTTCATTTTTTGTAAATAAGTGTGTTGCTCTAAACTGCAATTTATACCAATTCGCTTAATTAAGTGGTCTATTTTGAGGCAATAAAACCTCGTTGGTAACAAGGCAAAAATTTCGTTATTTAGTTGTTCTAAATCAGAAATTTTTAACGCAGGTAGCGACAGGTTTAATCCCTCAAAATGATTAAGTATTATTGCGGATTGGTATTGTTAGTGATTTAAACAAAAAAGGGGCTGAAAATTCAGCCCCTTCGTCAACTTAAAAATGATTACTGCTCAGCCAGCATATTACGAAGTACATACTGTAAAATACCGCCGTGTTTGTAGTAATCCCATTCTTTAGGAGTATCTATGCGCACATCAACACTAAAGCTAATTTGTTTGCCTTCACTGTTAGTGGCAATCACACTGACTTCATTGGTTTTGTCGTATAAGCCCTCAAAGTCGAATGACTCTTGGCCTGTAAGGCCCAGTGACTCATAGCTTTCACCTTCTTTAAATTGTAGGGGTAAAACACCCATACCAATCAGGTTTGAACGGTGAATACGCTCATAGCTTTGTGCAATAACAGCTTTAACACCAAGCAGAAGTGAACCTTTAGCAGCCCAGTCACGTGATGAGCCAGTGCCATATTCTGCGCCCGCTAAAATAATCAGAGGTGTGCCGTCTTGCTGGTACTGCATTGCTGCATCATAAATACTGGCAAGTTCATCACTTGGTTGTATACGGGTAACACCGCCTTCAGTGCCCGGCGCTAGTAGGTTGCGTAAACGCACATTAGCAAAGGTACCGCGCATCATCACTTCGTGATTACCACGGCGTGATCCATAAGAGTTAAATTGTGCTTTTTGTACACCGTGATCTTGTAAGTAAAGACCTGCAGGAGCATCAGCTTTAATCGCACCTGCTGGCGAAATGTGGTCGGTTGTAACTGAGTCACCTAATTTTGCTAAACAGCGTGCACCACTAATGCTTGGAATTCCTGGAGGCTCAATTTCCATACCATCAAAGAATGGCGCTTTTTTGATGTAGGTTGACGCATCATCCCAATCATATAGTTTGCCATCAGGAATTTGAATTTTCTGCCAACGATCATCGCCTTGATACACATTGCCATAGCTTGATGCGAACATTTCTTTAGTCACTGTTTCACGGACAAGGTCGTTAACTTCGCTAACACTTGGCCAGATATTTTTCAGGTAAATGTCATTACCATTCGGATCTTGCGCTAATGGCTCGTTATATACATCAATATCTGTGCGACCTGCAATAGCGTAAGCAACAACGAGTGGCGGTGAGGCTAAGAAGTTCATTTTCACATCTTGGTGTATACGACCTTCAAAGTTACGGTTACCCGATAAAATAGAGCTTACGACCAGTTTATGCTTTTGAATTGCTTCACTGATCTCATCGGCCAGCGGGCCTGAGTTACCTATACAGGTTGTACAACCATAACCGACAAGGTTAAAGCCTAACGCATCTAAATCATCCATTAAGTCGGCTTTTTTCAAGTAATCAGTCACCACTTGTGAGCCTGGAGCGAGTGAAGTTTTAACCCAAGGTTTAACCTTTAAGCCTAATTGTTTTGCTTTCTTCGCAACTAATCCAGCAGCTAGAATTACACTTGGGTTTGAGGTGTTTGTACAACTTGTGATTGCAGCAATCACACAAGCGCCGTCTTTAAGCTCAAACTCCTCGCCTTTAAAGTTAACCTTGGCAGCACCCATATATTGGGCTTCGTTTACCTGATCATCTGGGTTAGTTGTTGGACCTTCATCTTCAATGCGGGCTTCTTGAACATCGCTTTTATCACGTTGTTGCATGCGCTCTTCTTGAAAGCCACGAAGGTGTTCACCGATAATGCTACCAGCTTTATCAAGGGCGATTCTATCTTGCGGGCGTTTAGGACCTGCAAGGCTTGGCACGACATCATCAAGTGATAATTCAAGCGTATCTGTGTAGTGAGCTTCATCGCCAGGGTTACGCCATAAGCCTTGGTGCTTAGCATAGTCCTCAATAAGCTTAAGTTGCTCCTCATCACGGTTAGTTAAACGTAGGTAGTTAATAGTTTCGTCGTCAATCGGGAAAATACCGCAAGTTGCACCATACTCAGGCGCCATATTGGCGATTGTCGCGCGGTCAGCAAGTGGTAAATCAGCAAGACCATCACCATAAAATTCAACAAATTTTCCAACCACACCATGTTTACGCAGCATTTCTGTCACGGTTAGCACAAGGTCGGTTGCAGTTGTACCTTCAGGCAGGCGACCATTGAGCTTAAAGCCAATAACTTGAGGAATAAGTAAGCTGATTGGTTGGCCAAGCATTGCGGCTTCGGCTTCGATACCACCTACGCCCCAACCAAGTACCCCAAGACCATTGATCATAGTCGTATGTGAGTCAGTACCAACGAGGGTATCTGGGTAAGCGAGTGATTTACCGTTTTTACTATCGTTAAATACCACGCGGGCTAAATATTCTAAATTAACTTGGTGAACGATACCGGTTGCTGGTGGCACAACTTTTAGGTTATCAAAAGCGGTTTGGCCCCAACGTAAAAATTCGTAACGTTCTTTGTTGCGCTCATATTCAAGCTTCGCATTTAGATCAAATGAGCCATCTTCACCGTAGCCATCGACTTGCACTGAGTGGTCAATAACCAGCTCAGCAGGTGACAGTGGATTTATCTTTGCAGGATCACCACCGAGTTTTTCCATGGCATCGCGCATCGCCGCTAAGTCAACAATTGCAGGAACCCCTGTGAAGTCTTGCATTACTACGCGTGCAGGTGTAAAGGCAACTTCAGCAGATGGTTTAGCTTGTGGGTCCCAGTTGAGTAAGGCTTCAATGTCTTGCTTTTTAATGTTTACGCCATCTTCATTGCGCAACAGGTTTTCGAGTAATATTTTTAACGAAAATGGTAGACGTTTGGCTTTGTCGCCTAAACCTTGTAAAGAGTGAATATGGTATTGTTCACCATTAATTGTAAGCTGTTTTTGGGTATCAAAACTATTATTCATTATTTGCCCCTGTGGTTTGAGCAAGCAAAGCTCGCTTTTGTGTTTCCTTTTGAAATAGACACATTGCTATTGCAAACTTAATACCAGCTGGTAAATTTTTCTGCTGATGAAAAAATATGCTACTTAAATATAGTTGATGCCTATGTGATTTATTTCAAGTGTAAAGGGCAGATTAAAGTGTAGATATTTAAAATAGTTCTCATGAATAAGTGTGTCAATTAAGCCAGCTTTCTTGCTTACCTTTATTACTAATCAAAAGTAAGACTAAGCCAATCACAATAACGCAAAATGGCATTGCCAGTGCACTACTGCCAAACATAGCAAGGCTATCGATCACTACAAAGTTATAATATTGCTGTACTAACACAGCGATAAATGACACTAAAAAAAACTCTCTGGCTAGGGCTTTTCGAACAATTAGCATAATACTGCCAAGGCATGCTGAAAACACCGCTACAGCAAAGGCTGCAGTAGACCAAAGGGGGATGTTGCGGTATGCGTCTTGTTGATTCTCGGGTAGTAAAGCAATCATTTCAGGAGTCATTAACTGTTGCATGATAAACGCAAAAACACCTAACAGATTCCAAACAAGTGCAGCCCAAGCAAGTGGTTTAAGCCAAGCAGGAGGGGTCATAAATCACCTTTTATTGTTGTTATTATCACATTCAATTAAAGGTGATTTATGCTAACTAAGCAAGATTTAGTTAACCAAAAGAGATAGGGCGGCGGCCGGTTTTTTCGTCTACTTTTGGTTTTTTAGTGCGTTTACGTTTTGATTTTTTTGGTGCTTCTTCAGAGCTTTGTGGTTGTGCTTTTTGTACTGATTCTGGTGGGCGAGGATTTGGTGTTGCATCTTCGCTTAATGTAAGCTGGAACAACTCACCATCAAAAGCGAGCACGTCACCACTGTATAATTTTTTCCGCTTTATTGTACAAATTTCATAGTTAACCCCAACATAACCTCCACCAATTAAGGCTTTTGCTTGGCCACCTGTTTCGACTAGGTCGAGCACTTTTAGCAAGTTACATAGCTCTATTGGCTCTTCTTCTAGTTCAATTTCGATGAAATCTTCGTTCATGTTGGTCTCTCTTAATTCAGTCGCAGCCATTATAAAGCCTAGCACTCAATTGAACCAAGATTAAATTTTCAAGCTCTTCAAGCGGTTAAAATTTACAGCAATAAATAATCTGAGATTTTTACAAACAGTAAAAAAACTGCAGTATTTGCTGGCTACACTGCGCGCGTATGAAATTGGTGTACAAATTGCTAATTGCTTATCCGTTTAATATTTTTAGATTCGTTCTGGAGTAGTAGTAATGGGCGTAAGATCAGCGCTAAGAAAAGAGTTAATGGGATTACAAGATTCATCATTGCTAGCGGCAGATGATGTGCGAGCTTTGCTAACTCAAGCTATAAAGTCGCAGCCTGAAAAGTCAGAACAGGGATTTGCATTAATTTCTCGCTTTAATGATAACCATAGCCAATTGACCTCAGGTGAAGCAAATAAAGAAAAAATGCTTCAGCATCAAACTCACCGCTTATTTAAAGATATTCTCTACACTCGGCAAAGTGTTAATAATTGGCTGAAAAAGCACCTGAATTAATTGATTTATTGTTTTTCTCGCTTTAGACTACATTTGTAATCTAAAGTGAGAAAGAAAATGAAAAGGATAATTTCAGCAGCCATATTTTTAATTTTGGCAGGTTGTCAGCAACCAACAGTCTACGTATACACAGAAAATCTTGATCAACAACAGTTGCACACATTAGAGCAAGCTTTAAATAAGCAAAGCTTACCCTACGAATACACTAAGCTCCCTATTCCAAGAGACTTTGCTGATGCAACCTTAATGTTATCGAGCGATAAAATTCTCACTCATGAAACCGAGCAACTTGCAGAAATTATGCAGGGGCTGGGTTATCAAGCTGAAATTAAGTACACCACAGAGGCTAATCATTTTTACAATCAAGGCAATATAGGGTTTTACTTACGAGCAAAAAATGGCTCAACTAGTTTCACTATGCCGGCTCGAGTAATAACAACGGGTTGCGTTGAGGATGAGTTTAACGGCCTTGCGGTCAAATTTAGTGATAAACAGGCCGAGTTTAACCTAGCGAGTGGTAGACGAGTCTCATTAGACTGGGATTACTTATACGGCTATTTAGTCATTTATTATAAAAACTATTCGCAAAGTTACAGCCATTTAACGCCAGAAGTGAGTACCCCATTTGGTATGAAACCATCAGATACCTACCGTTACACAGCACGTGTAAATAAACCAGGGTGGCTTAATTGTTCATTGCAAGTTGTGTATATGGATTAGCTACGTGATTCGAGATAATTACTCAATTTCACAATTCGCTCACTCATGCCTTCGATTATGCGATCTTTAATTTTCTCGCGGATCACATTGGGCAAGCGGGTGAGTGCTTCGGGGGCGATAGCTAATAAAATAGTATCCACTCTAGCACGGGCGCTTGTGCTATGTTCCCGATTGTTAATAAAAGCACCTTCACCGATAAACTCACCTGGGTCAATAATGCCAAGCTCATGTAAATGACTTTGCTTGAACACCATCAGTGAACCACTTAGAACAATATACAAACGCTTGTCATTGTCGTACTGCTTGAAAACAGCGCGGCCTTGTTTAACCAAATATAAATGACTGAATGACTCTAATAACACTTGTCGTTCACTAAGAGTAAACTCTCTAAAGAACGACAATCTGTTAATTATTTCCATTTGTTTAATGAGTGGTATGTGTTCGATTAACTTCATTGATTCACATTGTTATGGCGATAAATTAGCTAATATTGCGCTCTTTTAACTTACGGGTCAATGTATTGCGGCCCCAACCAATTTTCACCGCGGCG
This sequence comes from Pseudoalteromonas sp. APAL1, assembly GCF_021532475.1. Taxonomy (NCBI): domain Bacteria; kingdom Pseudomonadati; phylum Pseudomonadota; class Gammaproteobacteria; order Alteromonadales; family Pseudoalteromonadaceae; genus Pseudoalteromonas; species Pseudoalteromonas sp. APAL1. Next base: position 52,358 of record NZ_JAKGAW010000018.1, read on the forward strand.
TCTTGCTTGTGCCCCGCACAATTGGCTAATGCTGTTTTAATCAAGCGAGTTTCTAGCTGTGCTTGTATAGCCGGCCAGATATTTTCTTTACCTTGTTTAAGCTCAAGGTTGAGCCATTGCTGAAATGCATCCAGCCAATCACCTTCCTGTTCCACTGGAGCTGCGGCAACTATTTCGGGCGGTAAATCTTGTTCGCTGATAAGCTCACCCGGAGCCATTACAGTTAACCAGCGACAGGTGTTTTCTAGTTGGCGCACGTTACCAGGCCAATTGAATAAGCGTAGTTGCTCTGTGGCTTTAGGGCTTAGTATTTTGCTTTCAACTTGAAGCTCTTTGGCACTTTTATGTAAAAAGTGCTGTGCAAGACGTTCAATGTCTTCGGTACGTTCGCGTAGCGCAGGTAAGCGTAAACGCACAACGTTAAGACGATGGAACAAGTCATCACGAAACTTGCCTTGTTTAACTAAATCTTCGAGATTTTGGTGTGTTGCTGCGATAATACGCACATCCACTTTTATGCTTTGATGGCCACCAACTCGGTAAAATTCACCATCGGCTAATACACGTAACAAACGCGTTTGTACATCAAGTGGCATGTCACCAATTTCATCTAAAAATAAGGTACCACCATTGGCTTGTTCAAAACGACCTTTACGAATACTGTCGGCCCCTGTAAACGCGCCTTTTTCATGGCCAAACAATTCTGATTCTACTAACTCTTTTGGAATGGCAGCCATATTTAAAGCGATAAATTGGTTTTCTTTACGCGGACTATGATTGTGTAGGGCACTGGCAACAAGCTCTTTACCTGTTCCTGATTCACCATTAATTAGCACGCTCATACTTGATGCTGATAATTTACCGATCGCGCGAAACACCTCTTGCATCGCAGGCGCTTCGCCTATGATATGGGCATTCGTTTGTGGTGCTTGCTTACGCTTGGTTTTTTTTGTTGAATTAGCACGACAGGCGCTCTCTACCAGCGCAACTGCTTCATCTAGATCAAATGGTTTTGCAAGGTATTCAAATGCGCCTTTTTGGAATGCATTTACCGCTGAGTCTAAGTCTGAGTGTGCAGTCATAATGATGACTGGCAACCCAGGGTTTTGTTCGGCAATTGTTTCAAGTAATGCCATACCATCCATACCAGGCATTCTTACATCTGACACTAGAACGGTAGGCTGACTAAACTTGAGTGCGTTAAGCACATCTTGTGCATTTGCATAACTTTCTGTTTCAAATCCTGCTCGCGCCAGCGCTTTTTCTAATACAAAGCGTATTGAGGCATCATCATCAACTAACCAAACTGTTTTCATGACTACTCCAAAAAACCATTAATCCGTAAAAGGCAAATAGATATTAAATTCTGTATGGCCTGGCCAACTATCGCAGTCAATGTGTCCACCGTGTTGATCAACCAAAGTCTGTGCAATGGATAACCCTAGTCCTGAACCATTTTCTTTGTTAGTGATCATTGGATAAAACAAGGTTTCTCTTAAACTCTTATCTATTCCTGGACCATTATCTGAAATCTGGATCAGCAAGGTTTTCTTCGGTGCTTTACCAGGACGTCTATGTTGATGGTTAATACGGGTTTTTATTCTAATTTCGCCACCATCAACCAGAGCCTGCTGTGCATTGCGAATAATGTTAAGTACCACTTGTTGAATTTTACTTTGGTCAATGTACACACTCGGTATACTTGGATCATAGTCTTTCACTAAAGTGATATTAGCGCTGTTATCTAACATGCTAAGCTTAATCACTGACTCAAGAGCTTGGTGAATATTGCCATATGATTTATGTGGCAATTGGTTTGGACCAAGTAAACGGTCTACGAGCTCTCGTAATCGGTCAGCTTGCTCAATGATAAGCTCTGCACATTGATCACGCTCTTGCTGATCAACCTCGTACTGCAATAATTGCGCCGCTCCGCGTATTCCACCCAAAGGATTTTTAATTTCGTGTGCTAAACCACGAATTAAATTGCGTGCGGCTTGATATTGGTGCATTTGATTTGATGCTTGATCGTGGCGAATTTCATCATCCATTTGTCGGCACTCAAACAAAATATAATTTTCATTATTACTGTTTATTCGGCGGGTGCTAATGGTTAGCTTAGCATGGCGAGAATCGACGAACACCACGTCAGCTCTATGCTGGTGGCAGTCAACGCCATCAAACAACGAGTACTGAGCAATACGTTTTAGGTCAATGGAGTGGTAGTTAAATAAGTTATCGAATGGCTGATTAATTATACGCTTTGGACCTAAGCCTAATAGCTCACTGGCACTATCATTTGCATAAACCAGTTTAAAATCATTATCGAGCAAAATAACGGCTGTACTTAAATTTTTCCAAATACTTTCGAGTAGTTCAGAATTAAAATGTGTATCACTGAGCATGTTTGCACCATTTTAGTGCGTTGCAATTAACAGCAGCTTAGCACAATCCATTTACTTTGCATGATACCGGCTCGAAAAAAATAGTTTCAATTAAGTATCGATGCTCTGTGCATGTAGAAAGTGCTAACAGGGCTAACCGAAACGACTTTATTATTCGCATCTATAAGTTTTGCTTGTAATGTGTGTTCGCCTCGGTCGACATTTCGCAATGCAAAGGTCGTGCTATTACTCGATTTTCCGTGAGGTGTGCCATCGACTATCAGCTGTACTTTGAAGCCTGTTGCAAAACGCGGACTCACTCGTGCTGTGACGTATACTGAGCCTGTATTCTCTCGAACGGTTGCCTCATTTTCTGGTGAGGAAATCGTTATTTTAAAGTTTACAGGTGTCGCACTAGCCGGGTTATCAAGTATGCTGGTGTCGGTTTTAGGCATGGTGAGGTTTTGAGTATTGAGCTTTACTTCTTTAGCCCCAGGGCGAGGTGAGTCTGAGAACACTAAAACACCATTCTCATCTTTCCACGAGTAAATTTTTTTTACTTCACTTTGTGCGTAATTGCATACTGTAAAAAGGAGTAATACTAATAAAATCGTGTTTTTCACTCTGTGACCCTAGGTTATCTAATCTAACTAAAACTTTAGAGTAGAATTGGCCAAATTACCATCAAAAAAGCCCGCAAAGCGGGCTTGAGAACACACATTTATTATCAATCTGATAATTCTGATACGGCGTTAAATTAAACGCTGTAGTACATTTCGAACTCAACTGGGTGAGTTGTCATGTTAAGCTTTTCAACTTCTTTGCCCTTAAGTGCAATGTAAGCATCGATAAGGTCATCAGTGAATACGCCGCCAGCTTTTAAGAACTCACGGTCAGCATCTAATGAATCTAATGCTTCTTGCAGTGAAGATGCAACTTGTGGGATCTCTGCAGCTTCTTCAGCTGGAAGATCGTATAAGTCTTTATCCATTGCATCACCAGGGTGGATCTTGTTTTTGATACCGTCAAGGCCAGCCATAAGCATTGCAGAGAACGCTAAGTATGGGTTAGCTGTTGGATCAGGGAAACGTACTTCGATACGACGTGCTTTAGCAGACGGTACCACTGGGATACGGATTGAAGCAGAACGGTTACGTGCAGAGTATGCAAGCATTACTGGTGCTTCGAAGCCCGGAACTAGACGCTTGTATGAGTTAGTTGACGCGTTAGCGAATGCGTTGATTGCTTTAGCGTGCTTGATGATACCACCGATGTAGTAAAGTGCTTCTTCAGATAGACCAGCGTATTTGTCACCAGCGAAGATGTTTACGCCATCTTTACCTAGAGATTGGTGACAGTGCATACCAGAACCGTTATCACCTACGATTGGCTTAGGCATGAATGTCGCTGTTTTTCCGTATAAGTGAGCCATGTTATGGATAACATATTTCATCTCTTGGATTTCGTCAGCTTTTAATACCATTGTATTGAAGCGAGTTGCGATCTCATTTTGACCTGCAGTTGCTACTTCGTGGTGGTGAGCTTCTACTACTTGACCTAGCTCTTCAAGAACTAAACAAGTTGCTGAACGCCAGTCATGTGATGAATCAACAGGTGAACACGGGAAGTAACCGCCTTTAACACCTGGACGGTGACCCATGTTGCCACCTTCGTAATCTTTATCTGAGTTCCAAGCAGCTTCTACAGAATCGATTTTGTACATAGAACCAGACATGTCTGATTTGTATTTAACGTCATCAAAAAGGAAGAATTCTGGCTCTGGACCAAATAATACAGTATCAGCGATACCTGTAGAACGCATGTACTCTTCAGCGCGTTTTGCAACTGAACGTGGGTCACGCTCGTAACCTTGAAGTGTTGAAGGCTCAACTACGTCACAACGGATGATTAGTGTAGCTTCTTCAGAAAACGGGTCCATTTTAGCAGACTCAGGAACAGGCATAAGCACCATATCTGATTCGTTGATGCCTTTCCAACCTGCAATTGAAGAACCGTCAAACATTTTGCCGTCTTCGAAGAAATCTTCATCAATTTGGTGATGAGGAATAGAAACATGCTGTTCTTTACCTTTGGTATCAGTAAAGCGTAAATCAATGAACTTAACGTCATTTTCTTTGATAAAATCTAAAACCGATTGTGACATGTGTCCTCCAATTGTTGGGTTTTATTTTTGCTGCATTATTGCTTTTGCTCTATGTAAGCTGGTTTCATGCCATTTTTTTAAGGTGTTGTTAAGGCTGATAAAAAAGAAACCGCTTGTTGTTATGTTAACTTTTTATGCACTGTTTTGGTGCGGAAAAAGATCATTTTGGTGCGTAAAAAGAATGACGACGATTTGCACAATTACTGAGCGTGCCAATTTATCGGTTCTAAATACGATTAAGTGCCAAAATATGGTTTAAAAAATGCAATTTTGCCAGTTTTATGCTTATAAAAATTATTATTTTCATAAATTTGTCATTTATAAAACAGATACTTATAAAATGCCTGAAGAAAGTTTTGAAAATTGTATTGGATAAACTTTCATCCATGCCATTATTAAGGGATAATATGCGCCCTTTTAAATCCTATGCTGGGACATCTGGTGAAAATGCCGGTGAGTGCGTAGATCTTGCAGGATCAATGAGATTCAATTTCTCTGAGAAAAAATATGAGCATCGAAAAGTTAAGAAATATAGCGATTATCGCCCACGTTGACCACGGTAAAACAACTTTGGTTGATAAACTGCTTGAGCAATCAGGCACATTAGAAACGCGCGGCGGTAATGAAGAGCGCGTAATGGACTCAAACGACATTGAGAAAGAGCGTGGTATTACCATTTTAGCTAAAAACACAGCTATCTCTTGGAACGACTACCATATCAATATCGTAGACACCCCAGGACACGCCGACTTCGGTGGTGAAGTAGAACGCGTACTTTCGATGGCTGACTCAGTATTACTACTTGTTGATGCTCAAGAAGGTCCAATGCCGCAAACGCGTTTCGTAACGCAAAAAGCATTCGCACAAGGTTTAACGCCGATTGTTGTAATCAACAAAATCGATAAACCAGGTGCACGTCCAGACTGGGTTATGGACCAAGTTTTCGACTTATTCGATAACTTAGGTGCAACTGATGAACAGTTAGACTTTAAAGTAATCTATGCATCAGCTATCAACGGCTGGGCAACAATGGATTTAGACGAGCCATCAGATAACATGGAACCAATGTTCCAGATGATCGTTGATGAAGTATCTCCACCGGATGCAGATCCTGAAGGTGCTTTCCAAATGCAAATTTCTCAGCTTGACTACAACTCGTACATCGGTGTTATCGGTGTTGGTCGTATCAAGCGTGGTACTGTTCGCCCTAACCAACAAGTAACAATTGTTAGTGCAGACGGTACTAAGCGTAACGGTAAAGTTGGCCAAGTAATGAGCTACTTAGGTCTTGAGCGTCATGAAGCAGAATCTGCAGGCGCTGGTGACATCATTGCTATCACGGGTCTTGGTGAGCTGAAAATCTCAGACACTATCTGTGATGTAAATACTGTTGAAGCATTACCACCGCTTAGCGTTGATGAGCCTACAGTAACAATGACGTTCTCTGTAAACACTTCACCATTCGCTGGTAAAGAAGGTAAATTCGTAACGTCACGTAACATCCTAGAGCGTTTACAAGCAGAGCTTGTTCACAACGTAGCACTACGTGTTGAAGAAACTGACAACCCAGATAGCTTCCGTGTTTCTGGTCGTGGTGAGTTACACTTAGGTATATTAATCGAGAACATGCGTCGTGAAGGCTACGAGCTTGCGGTTTCTCGTCCACAAGTAATCCTTCGTGAAGTTGATGGTCAAAAAGAAGAGCCATACGAAACACTTACAATTGACTGTCAAGAAGAGCACCAAGGTTCTATCATGGAACAAATTGGTCTTCGTAAGGGTGAACTAACAGACATGTCTCCAGATGGTAAAGGCCGTGTACGTATGGACTTTATGATCCCAAGCCGTGGCTTAATTGGTTTCCAAACTGAATTCATGACATTAACGTCTGGTTCTGGTCTTCTTTACCACACATTCGATCACTACGGCCCACATAAAGGCGGTACTATCGGCGCGCGTAAGAATGGTGTAATGATTGCTAACGCAACAGGTAAAGCACTTACTAACGCATTATTCAACCTACAAGACCGTGGTAAGTTATTCATCGGTCACGGTGTTGAAGTTTACGAAGGTATGGTTATCGGTATCCACAGCCGCGATAACGACCTAACAGTAAACGCACTTAAAGGTAAGCAACTTACTAACGTTCGTGCATCTGGTACAGATGAAGCACAAACGTTAACACCACCACTTAACTATACGCTTGAACAAGCGATTGAATTCATCGATGATGATGAGTTAGTGGAAGTGACACCTCAGAGCATCCGTATTCGTAAACGTCACTTAACTGAAAGTGAGCGTAAACGTGCGAGCCGTCAAGCTAAAGACTAATAAGGTCTTTTAGTTTCACAAAATTAGAACCGCCGTATTGAAAGATACGGCGGTTTTTTTTAGTGGTCAGCCAAGTAGGTTGAGCGCAGCGATACCCAACTTTATTCATGTAAAATTTTAAACTTAACTGCACTTTTTTGCTAAACCCCCCATCTGTACTATCTTTTCTAAATCGACCTTGCAGGAGAGTGAGATGTACTTAGTTAGACTTATTTATACAAGTGAAATTAGCGATGGGTTTGGGCCTGGGGATATTGAAAATATTCTTGAGAAAGCCAAACAAAACAATAGCAAAATGAATGTTACAGGTTTGCTTTGTTTTAATACTACTCACTTTTTACAGTGCTTGGAAGGCTCTAGAAGTGCGGTAAATGCAACTTATCACCGTATTTTGAATGATACGCGGCATAAAAATATTATTATGCTAAATTATTGTGAGATTTTTGAAAGAGAGTTTGAGAACTGGTCTATGGGCTACATTCCTTACTCTAGACTCGTTACTCCGATTACCCTCAAATATTCTGGTACGAGTGAGTTTAACCCGCTCGCTATGTCTGCAGGTAGTGCACACAAACTAATGTTGGCGCTCAGGGATTTACTGCTTAAAAGTTAGCTTAATACCAATTCGCTCAATTAAGCGAATTGGTATACTAGAACAAGCAGCATTATAGTGAAACTTGCTCACCTTCATTAAGAATGTACAAAGGGAGCTTGCTAGCCATTCTTGCTTTCATTGTTAGTAATCTTAGTAGTGCCGAATGGCTTGAATGGTCGCCCATTTGCCAGCTTGAGTTACCATAACCCCAAGGGATCATCACTTTACAGCCTAGCTCCTCAGCTGCGTTAATAGCATCTTCAGGTGTAGTATGAACATAGCGATACCACTTACCATCTTCTTCATGGTAATAAGAAGCTATCGGCATAAGGCATACATCAATCTCGCCGTATTTCTGCTTAATATCCTGAAAATGTTGTGAGTAACCGGTATCGCCAGCAAAAAATAAGGTTTTACCATTTTGTTCTAGTAACCAGCCATTCCAGAGATCTTTGTTGTGATCTTCATAAATGAATGGGACTAGAGTTCGGCTACTAAAATGGTGTGCTGGCACCGCATTAACAGTTAAGTCATTAATTTGTGTACTCGCGTACCACGCCATTTCTGAAATATTAAAGCCGCCAGTCGGAAAGTTATCTGCAAATCCTAATGGCACTAAATAACGCGGCGAATTGCCAATTTCTTCTATGTCGGCTTTGTTAAAATGATCATAGTGAATATGTGAATATATCACAGCATCTAAGCCATCAAGTTCTGCTTGTGTTGGCCAAAAACCTGGTTTGCGATAGATACCTCCAGCTAGCTTAAAGGCCAAGTCTACAGGCGAATCAAATTGCTCTTTGACTGGATCAAATAATAGCTGCTCACCATTGGGTGATTGAATATAAAAGCCTGCATGACCTAACCAGCGAACTGTAAACCCTGAGTTTATTTCAGGTACGCTTTGTTCTGCTTGATATTGGCATTGTGAGTTGCTGTCGTCACATATAAGTAGCTCTGATGGTTCATAGCAATTGTCAGTGCAGGTTGTTGGGTATTCTTTATCACCAGGATATAGGTTATGAAAGCGACCTTCGTAGTCACCTTCAGTTTTTAACGGAGTAATAGTGCCTTCACCGGCAATAACATTGACAGTATTAGGGCTGCTACAAGCAGTTAAGAGTGCAGCTGCAATAAGTGCTGAGAGTGTTTTTAAATGCATACTATGTTTACTTTTTATTCTTTGCCGTGAGTTTAGCAAAATAAAATTTAAGATAAATCATTAAAAAGTAACAAGAGATTACACAAAAAAGCCTACGTTTAAGTAGGCTTTGTTAAAACTTGTTTGCGCTAATTAACCCGCTTTGTTCATTTGCTCAATGAACTTATTAGAGTCTTCAATTGATTTGTTCATGTCGTCCATTAACACTTTTATATCGCGTTTAAGATTCGTAAATTCACCCTTGATAGCTGTAACAGCCTGCGCGTTGAGGTTGTGCTTTAAATACAGAACGTTGTCATGCAGTGATGATAACACCGGCTCCATTTTGCTTTCAGCGCTGCGCATTGAGCGAAGTAGTTGATCAAATTGGCGCTTAGTTGCATTGAGCTTTTTGCTGCTTTCACGTTTTAGTGAGGCGCTTTTGTATTGCTCTAGCTCATCAGCCCATTCTTCAAATAGTGCCTCAGCGACATCTTCAACTTTATTGATATTATTTGTTACGTCATTTGCAGCCGCTAGGCTTGATTCATAATCATCATTTAGTTGCTTATATGCATCCTCAAGTTCACCGCCATTAAAATTGATTAATGTGGTTAATCTATCTAAGGCTGATTGAAATTCTTCTTGGGATTCTTGTTGTGATTCTTTTGTTTCTTCTACGCGGTCGACTAGAATGTCGCGTTTGTGCACTCCTACAGATTCCATAGCAGAGTAATAAGCTGACTGACAGCCTGATAATGCCATGGTTACTGCAAATAGTGGTGCACTTAAAAGTGTCAGTTTTTTCATTGAGAATCCTTTTTAGGTACCTGTCATTTCAAATTATGTGGTGGATTGCTATGATTATCAAAACATTTTAGCAGAAATTAGATTCTATGGATGAGAAGCTCACTCGTTATAAGCTGCAAATAAGCATTTTCTTAAAGCAACAAACTACTTGGTGGATGCAGTATCTCAATCGTTGTATTGACGATCAAATTACTGTTAATGCAGGTTATTTGGCTTATGTAACCTTGTTATCAATCGTGCCATTAGTAGCGGTTGGTGTCGCTATTTTTTCTGCTTTTCCTGGATTTGAAAGCACCTTGGTAACCATAGAAAATTTCTTATTTACTAATCTTGTGCCGACTTCATCTGATGTTATTAAAGAGCATATCAGCGCCTTTGCCGGTAATGCTAATAAAATGACCGCGGTCGGTGTGGGATTTTTAGCAGCGGTGTCCTTGTTACTCATTCGCAATGTCGATGCCACATTGAACCGAATTTGGCGTATTAAGAAAAAACGCCCCATGATGATTTCGTTTGCCGTTTATTGGATGGTGCTTAGCTTAGGCCCAGTATTACTCGGCGCGAGTATTGGTGTTACCTCATACATTGTGTCTTTAGTATCATTCGCTGATCAAGGTATTCCAGGATTCAGCGGCTTTTTATTGAAACTATTACCTTACATAATTTCCATGATTGGCTTCATTATGCTCTATACTTTAGTGCCTAACACACGAGTTCCATTTAGAGCGGCAATTCCAGGAGCATTGTTTGCAGCTATGTTGTTTGAGCTGACAAAAAAAGGCTTTGCTCTGTATATCAGTCACTTCCCATCTTATGAAGTTATTTATGGGGCGTTGGCGACGATACCTATACTATTTGTTTGGGTCTATCTGTCTTGGATTGTCGTATTACTCGGTGCAGAGTTTACGGTATGTATCAGTCCTGAAGATATTGAGGATACACCTGATATAGACGTTTAATAGCGACTGCACCTAAGGAGAGCGAGGTGCAGTTACATCCACATTATGTTGCCAACCGTGATTACCATTTGAGTGTTGGCGATGGCCATCAAATCCATGTGCAAGAATATGGTGCGTCTACAGGGATTGCTGTGGTGTTATGTCATGGCGGGCCTGGAGCGGGGCTGTGCCCTGAAAATTGCCGCTTTTTTGATTTAGAACGTTATCGAGTGATCATGTTCAGCCAACGCGGTTGTGGTCATTCAACCCCCCATGATATCAACACAAACACCACATTAGATTTAGTCGCTGATCTCGAGTTTTTACGCCAGCAACTCGGCATTGAAAAATGGCTGGTGTGCGGCGAATCGTGGGGAGCAACTCTTGCACTTGTGTATGCAATAAAACATCGGGAGCACATCGCAGGACTTATTTTACGGGCTAGTTTTTTAGCTTGTAACAGTGACTTTGAATGGCTTTACACAACTAAAGGCGCGGGCGCGCATTTTTACCCAGAATGCTTTAAAGAGTTTGCTCATGATTTTACCGATTGGCATGCCTTACTCGACTTTTATCAGCAACAACTAAATAGTAGCGATCAAATTAAAGCCAGCAAATTCGCTAAACTATGGTGCCATTGGGAGCAGGTGTTATGTCATGGTGAGCCATTAACTAATTGGAGTTTGCAAGAGCCCCATGTAGGCTTAAATCAAGCAAGGTTAATGGTGCATTATTTTCGTAATCTTTGTTTTATTGAAGAGGGTTACATCGCAGAAAATGCGCATGTTTTGACTCATTTACCCATTTGGTTTGTTCATGGCCGGGCCGATTTGATCTGTCGATATAGTGCCGTACAGCAGCTTGCTGAACAATTAAATGCACAATTATTGATATTAGATGGTATTGGGCACAGTAGCGATAATCAGGTATATTTGGCAGCAATGCGACGTGCTGCAGATTTAATGTATATCAAGTTATCGAGGGATCAATGCAAGGTTTAATTCAAAGAGTAAAACAGGCAAAAGTAGAAGTGGCGGGCGAAGTCGTCGGTGAAATTTCACAAGGTATTTTGCTGCTATTAGGCGTTGAAAAACAGGATACCGAACAAAGCGCTCAGAAGCTTTTACATAAAGTAAGTAATTACCGAATTTTTACCGATGAACAAGGAAAGATGAATTTAAGCTTGAATGATATCAAGGGGGAACTGTTGGTGGTTTCGCAGTTTACACTAGCCGCAGACACTAAAAAGGGTATGCGTCCGAGCTTTTCAAGTGCTGGTACGCCTGATCAAGCTAATACGCTCTATGAGTATTTTATCGCTGAAGCTAAAAAAGCCGGGTTAACAGTAGCCACAGGGCAATTTGGTGCTGATATGCAAGTAAGCCTATGTAACGATGGTCCCGTTACTTTTAATTTATCTGTGTAACAGACAACTACTTTTTGATCATCACGATATGATTCACATAATTAGGGATCTTTTCGATACTTGGTCGCTTGCCGAATTCGGTGATAAGTAAATGCTCAAGTTGCTTTAACTGCGATGGGTGACTGGATAAAAAGTTAATAAATAATACACCACCTTTAGCCATCGCTGTACGAAGCTTGGCATAAAAAGTATGTTTGTATAAAAACAGTGGGCCATCTACTTCACTGAATAAATCCAATATAATCCAATTGTATTCGTGTCCTTGCTCAAGTATTTGTTGAGCATCGAAACAGCGTAAATTACTTGTGTGATCTCCACCAAAGTAGCGTTTGTAACAATGAATAATATCGGGGTTTTTTTCCACTGAAATAAGCTGGCTATCAGGGTAGGTATGCTGAAGATAGTTACGAATTGCCCCGCCACCTAAGCCTAACTCTAAAATTTTTTTAGGTTCATCAAGTTTCTGCCAGAGCTTCGCAAGATATTGTAAATGAGGGAAAAGAAGCCTGTTAGGCTGACGTTTTTCGATAACAGATTGAAGAGTTTCGTTAATCAATAACCAACGTAGTTGATTGAGTTGCCTAACTTGAATGCTGTAATTGCCTTGCTTGTGCCAGTAAATCAGCTGCCCTAACTGGTGACATTCTTCAATAAAACTATGCTTTATTGCGCCACTGGGTTCAAAAAAATGTTCCATATCTCGGGCCTTTAGCTTTTATGTTTAAAAAGTATGACAATTGTTTCAGCATAGACTAGTCACCATAAAGTGCAATTGTGCATTAGTTTTTACAGCTCAGGATAATAATTTAAGCTGGGTCACCAAAGTATTATTCCAACTTGCAAGAAGATCGCGTATCGTAATTTGCATTCGTCGAGCCACGTTAGAAAAATAACAGACAGTGGCTGTATTTTCACAGGAGTATTTATGTTTAAAGTGACCACACCGCAAAGTAGCGAAGATTGGCAAGCGTATTATTCATTACGTTGGCAGGTTTTAAGAGCTCCTTGGGGTGAGCCGCGCGGTTCTGAGCAAGATGACTTAGAGCAAGATGCCGAGCATCGCTTTATTAAAAACAATGATGGCGAAGTATTAGGTGTAGCACGTTTGCATTTTAATAATCATCAACAAGCACAAGTACGCTATATGGCGGTTGCTGAAGGGAATCGTAATCAGCACATTGGTAGTCGTTTACTGCATGAGCTAGAAAAAATAGCGTGGACTCAAGATGCCGATGAGCTCGTGCTTTTTGCCCGTGAACGTGCCTTAGAGTTTTATAAACGTCACGGCTACGAGCTAAAAGAAAAAGCGCACCTTGCCTATGACGATGTACAACACTGGAAAATGGTAAAGCAAAAACCGTCTGAGCCGGGCTGGTTCCGTCATCCAAACTGGACGCAAGTACTGCAAAATACGTGGCGTGAGTCGATTCCAATCAGTGATGCGATGGGAATTAAAGTTGAAAGCTATACCGATTGGCAGTTTACTACCCGCGCTGACTTAGATGCGAACTTAAACCTTCATAACACTATGTTTGCAGGTTCAATTTACAGTCTAGCGACTTTAACTGGCTGGGGTGCTACCTACCTTGCACTGAAAGAAGCAGGACTTGAAGGGAATATCGTATTAGCTGATGCCAACATTAAATACCTTAAACCACTGAATAACGACCCTCGTGGTAGTGTTGAGCTGGCTGGCTGCAAAGGCAAGTTAGCGGATTTAGAAGACAGTGGCAAAGCAAGCTACCATGTACCAGTGAATGTATATGATGGTGATGTGTTAGTTGCTGAATTTGAAGGTCACTTCATCGTTAAAAAATAACGCATATTCAGAGCGAGCTAACTAAAGCTCGCTCTTTATTGCAGTTAAAGTAAGTCAGTTAATACTGCAGTTAAAGCAAGTCAGTTAACAGAATACCCACACCAAAACGTTCAATATCGGCGTTGTAATCAATTAAGCTTTCGCCATAACCATTAAAGTATTGTGCGTAACCACGTAATCGGCCCCATAGAGGGAAAGACCAATCTAATTGGATTGCACCACGGTTATCTGAATTTAGGTTATTACGGGTCATAAAGCTAAATTCATGCTCGTTATAACGGTATGCACCTGAGAATTCAAAGTAACCCATGTATTTGTAAATATCAGGGTTATCATCGCCACGCGCTTCTAATTCATCGTCTTTTTTATCTTCCGGAATTCGGTACCAAGGCTTAAAGCTAAATACAAAGCCGTCTTTTTCCCACAAGAAATCGGCATAGATACGGTTCCATGAACGTGAATTAGGCTGGCTGCGGCCATTCGATTGATGTGAGGCACCAATTGCAATTGCCATTTCATCGCCCCAAAGCACATGCTCAGGATCAAGGTAGTTCACCCAGAAGATCTCTGGTTCGTAGTTTGTTTCTCGAAACGGTGATGAAATATCTTTGTTATAAAACTGCCAAAACGATTGCATGGTAAAAGCAAAGAATACGCCCTGATCTTTATCTGAGAAGCCTTCGAAAATAGGTACTTTAATTGATAGTTGATATTTCACTTCAAGGTTATCAAGTGGTTCACCATCAGTTTGCTCAGCAAGATCTTTTAAACCATCAAATGGACGCTCATTCGGATTAGATACATATGAAAGTGGTAAAATGTAGTTACGCTTATGAGGAGTGATCACATTACGGTTTTTCTTGCTCACTTCTTCACGGGCTTTACGTTTGTCTAAAGCGGTAAGCTTTTTACTCTCGTCTAAGTCAGAGCATTTTTTACGAAGTTCTTCGAGTGTTTGTTTGCCGTCACCGCCAATGGCTTCGTTCAAAATACACTGCTTTACGAGTTCTAGCGCGTCATCTTGTTCATTGGTTTGTGGTTGTTCAGTTTGAGCAAATACAGGTACAGAAAATAAGCCAGCAGCTGCCAGCCAAATGCGCCATCCCATTGCAGTTCCCTTTTGAATAGACTTATAAGTAAGAATAATTATAACGATTTTTACATAAGTAACCGTGAACTTATACTGAATTGTTGATATTTTAGGTAAATAGAGAGCCCCAAGCTAAGCTTGGAGCCCTGCTGTGACGGCCTAAGGGCATAAGCCGTCGACTCTCACGCAATGAGAAGGGGTGAGCTTATAGCTCAAATACGTTGGTAAAAAACTTATAAAGTTCGGTGCCTTGATTCACGCTTGCTGAGGCAAAATGCAAAATAGCGATGGCGTCTTTATCAAAACTCAATGTTTGTAGTGGCTGCTCAGAAAGGTAGCGCTCCATTCGTAAAATATGAGCAATTGGTTCGCCTGCTTTTATACGGCCACCGAGTGGTGCAAGGTATTCTACCATGCCACCCATAGGTGCGTAGTAAGCTACATAATCTTCAAGCATACAGGCATAGCGTGTCATCGCTTTAGGTTGATATGCGGCATTAACCAATACCTCTTTATGATTGAGGTAACTTAAAATGCTATTGGCGTCTTCAAGGGCTGCACTTAAATCGATTTTTTCTTGGCTACCAAGTTCAACGGTAAATGCTTCGACTTGAACTGCAAATTCACGGCCTTGTTTGGCAAGCTCTTCAGATAACGACCACCACGGGCAGAAACTCGCTTCATCCATTGCGCCATCAAAATCACTTGGGATCAATAACACATGCTCAATATTAAAATAGCTCGCGCTGGCTTTGGCGTATTGGGGGCAGTATAAGTGCTTACTTGAGATAGGCCCGGTGTGAAGATCTAAAACAATATCAGCCTGATGGGCAAGCTTTTGCAAGTTAAGTGCAATGCGCTTACCCGTTGTTAAGCTGTAATCTGGGCCCGTTAATTGGCTGTCGATGTCAGCAACGAGTGCCTGTTTAAACGCAGCTTTAAGGGTCGCATCATCACTGTCTTTGTGCTGTTCAGCAATTTGTGATGGTAATGCTTTATTAAAGCGGTACATGCGGTTCCAGTTAGTGCCAGTGATTGGATCGAAGCGACCTAGAGTAAACTCACCTGACTTTTGATTACAACCAATTGGGTTGGCATAAGGCACTAGGGTAATATCGCCACGCAGCTTGAGTGATTTTAGCTGCTCAAGCAATTGATAAATTACAGCGTTACCTTGTACTTCAGCACCGTGCATATTAGCTTGTATATACACGTTTGGCCCTGTGCCATCGCCTTTTAAACGATACACAGGAATTGTCAGTGGTAGGCCGTTGGCAATTTCGCCAACCACAATATTCTCTTGGCTGATTAATTCTTTACTCATGGTGATTACCTTAAATAATAGCTGGCATCTTCAGCGCTACGAATGCACTCAATATTGCCTTGTTCAAGGATGTATTCAGCCGCTAATTCGTGGCATAAAAAGTACGGCATACTTTCGGTAAAGCCATACGCGCCACATTGGCTGAATACCAACCAGTCTTGCTCACTTAAATCACTAGCTAGTTGGTGCTCACCTAAGCAATCAAGTGCAGTGCAAAGCGGCCCGTATAAAGTCATTGCACTTGGCTCAGCCGTTGACTCACGCAGTAACGCCGCAGGAAAATCTTGGCTTGTTACAGCAGGGCGAAGTAAATGGTTAATACCGCCTGATAAAATCACCTGCTGTTGATTGTAATTTTCTTTGCGTTCAACAACCGGTGTGGCGTAATGGCCGCATTCGCCCACCGCATAGCGGCCAAGTTCCATCCAAAGCTCTTTGACACCGCCATCTGCTTTAATACCCGCCAGAGTCTCGATAAGTGCAGACCAATCGAGTCGGTTAGCATCTTGAGTATAAGGAATGCCTAAGCCACCCCCTAAATCGAGAATATTAAGGTTAATATTTAATGCACTTGCTAGTTGTTGTAATGGCGCAATCATCGCACGCCATAGCTCGGCGAGTTTGTCAGTGCTCAGCATATTGCCCCATTGGAAAATATGCAGGCCATCAAAGTTAAGAGCAGGGTAATCACTTACTGTGAGCGCTTGCCACTCATCACAGCCCAAACCAAAAGGAGTAAGGCTATCGCCGCCAAGTGGGTTCTTTTCGCTGTCTGGCCAACGAAGTTGTACACGCAACAGAACTTGCAGCTGACAATTTGCTTTTGTTGCTTGCTCATTTAACCAGCGAACTTGGTTTATGCTCTCGGCCACGAAGGTACGTACGCCGCGAGCAATAAAATGTGAAATTTGTGCAGGGCTCTTTGCAGGCCCTGTGTTGAGCACGCGCTCGCTATCGATGCCTTGGGCAAGTACTTGCTCAAGTTCACCTTTACTCGCAACATCAAAATTAAACCCTGCGCTGTCTAAACATTGAATAATGCGAGACAGCGGGTTGGCCTTAACGGCATACCAAAGTTTCACATCGGTTTGCGCAGTTAATTGATTTAAATGTGCAGTTAATTTATCTAAATCATAGATAAAAAATGGCGTATCAAGATGTGTTGAAACTTGTTCAACCGCTTGCTTGATGGGCGTGCTCAAAAAGCTCATTAACGTAAAACCTCTTCTAACAATAATGATGCATCGCTTTGTTCGTCACGGTATTTCACGATCAATGCACAAGACATGCTTAAACCTTGCTCGCGAGCCCATGCATTTGAAGCAGGGCGAGAACCTGGGATTACAATCGCGTTTTCTGGAATTGCTTCACCTTTGTTTAGCTGGCGCTCATTAACACAATCGTAGACAGGGATGGTTGCAGATAAGCGCACACCCGGCGCAAGTACAGCACCTTTTTTCACAACCACACCTTCAACAATAACGCAGCCTGCACCGATGAAAGCGTCATCTTCAATAACCACAGGGCTGGCACCAATTGGCTCAAGCACGCCACCTAACTGTACTGCTGCACTTAGGTGAACATTTTTACCTACTTGTGCGCATGAACCCACTAATGCGTGGCTATCGACCATCGTACCTTCGTCGATGAATGCGCCAATATTTACATACGCTGGTGGCATGATAATCGTGCCTTTAGCAACGTGTGCGCCACGACGAACACTGCTACCACCTGGTACCATACGCACGCCGGCATTTGCAGCAAAGCCCTGTGGTGCTAGGTTGTGCTTATCCACAAAACCACCCGGGAACTCGGTATTTGTGCCATTTTTAAAGGCTTCTAAAATGCCTTGTTTAACTTCAACATTGGCATGCCAGTTGCCGTTCTCGTCTTGTGTTGCTGCGCGAACTGCGCCTGATTCTAAGTTGTTTAATAATTCTAACCAGCTCATGATAAAACCTGTTTTTAGTTCCAAGATAAAATTGTGTTGTTTGCGTGGGGGATGCTGTCTGTTTGCTCAAGCTCTAAATGCGTAAGCGGCGGACGTAAATGCGGGGTATTTATTTTACCTTGCAGGTGCATCAGTACTTTTACGGGGATTGGATTTGCGACAGCAAATAAGCTTTGAATCGCTTGCGACCAATCGGTGAATAGATTTGGATATTGACCACTTAAACTGCGTTTAACAAACTCATGGGTTTGACTCGGCCAAGCATTTGCGGCAACCGAAACTAAACCTTTTGCACCAGCTTGAGCAAAATACGGCATAAGTGCATCATCACCACTGAAGATAGCCAGTGTTGGTGACGCCGTTCTAAAGCCTTCAAATTTGCTAATGTCACCACTGGCTTCTTTCAAAGCCCAAAGGTTTTTGTGCTCAGCAAGGTTTTTGATCACCTGCGGTGAAATCTCAACTGCACTACGTCCTGGTACGTTATACAACATACAAGGGTGATGACTTGCGTTAAGTAGGCTTTCAAACCAATGTGTTTGGCCAACAACCCCAGGTTTTGCATACAGAGGAGAGCCCAATAGATAGCCATGAATAGGTAGTTGGTTGCAGTATTCAACCCAAGCAATTTGCTGCTTAAGGTTCATGCCGCCCACAGCGACCATAAGTGGTACAGTCGGTGCTAATTGGCAAACATGTTCAACAATGGCTTGTTGCTCTTTAAGTGAAAGCGCCAGTCCTTCGCCGGTGCTGCCAAGCAATAAAATGCCGTTATTAGCATCTTGCTGCTCAGCGACCAGTTGCCCAAGGGCCGTGTAATCGACCTCGCCAGATTCAGAAAATGGCGTGACAAGCGCTGTCCATAGTGGATAGTCGTTTAAATCAAAATTGTTGATCATCTCTCACGAACTTATAAGGTATTCGAAGAGTTTATGCGGGAGCAATTGAATGGAGCCGCATGTCGTCGTTCGAACAAGGTATAATTCGAAGAGCGAATGGGCTTAAAATAATAAAGACGCAACGGCCTTATTATACTAAGACCAGAAGCTCTCCACCAAACTAATCAATAGCGTTTTGCTATTGTTGGTGACAGTCGCTGGGATTCAGCCCAGTCGCCCGAAATAAGCACCTCACAAACGGTGTTACTTCTCGGCGTTAATTCCCCTCACGTATGATCAACAGAGTCTGTGCTCCTCCTATACGCTACCTGAATAACGCACCTCTTCCAGCCCTTTATGCTCGCTTTATAGCTTAAAGCCAACATAGTTAAATAGGGTATCAGCGACGATTAAAGCATTTTAGCCATCTAGGTGTCAAGGCGGAGTATTCGTTTTTTTAGTGACCGATTTTGCAACATGGTTACGTATAAGCGTGTTTTTAGTACACTAGTATTACCCAGACGAATTGGAAGAAGAATGGAAAAGTTTAACGATATCTATCAGCGAGCTGTCACCCGTAAGGGCAGTGAAGAAATGCTGCTTGCACTGCTTTCTGACCCGCTTGATAGCGCTGACATTGCCAAAATGCATGATGACTTATGGTTGGAAGAGTTAACGCGTAAAGTGTTCCAAAGTGGTTTTTACTGGTCTGTTATCAATAGTAAGTGGTCAGGATTTCGAGAGGTATTTTGGGACTTCAGTGTTGAGAAACTATTAATGATGCCACCTGATATGCTCGAGCAAAAAGCCAGTGATGAACGTATTATTCGTAACTTTAAAAAAGTACAAACGATCCCTGAAAATGCCTACATGATCCATGAAGTAGCTGAAAAACATGGCAGTTTCAGCCAATTTGTAGCTGATTGGCCAGTAAATAATATTATCGGTTTGTGGGCTTACTTAAAAAAGCATGGTGCGCGACTAGGTGGGAACACAGGGCCTTATGCATTGCGTGCCATGGGTAAGGATACTTTTTTACTGTCTCGAGACGTAGAAAATTATTTACGTGCTCATGAATTAATTGACGGTGGCTTACAAACTAAAAAGTCATTACAAGCTGCACAAGACTTTTTCAACGAGCTACAACAACAAAGTGGCTTTAGCCTGCAAGCGCTAAGTCAATTAGTTGCCTATGGGGTAGGCGATAACCGCGTTGGCATAGCTGCGCGATAGGATTTTTTATGAAACTGCAAACTAGGTATACCGATATCAGCGAACTATTGGCTATTGAAGATATGCCTACTCGCGCCGCTGATCCCGCATTATTGTTATTCAATGATAAATTAGCTCAGTCGCTTGGTATTAGTCATGATCCAGAATACCTAGCAGGACAGTTAAGTGGCTCAATAACTGATGACAGCGTAAAGCCTATTGCTTTAGGTTACTCAGGGCATCAATTTGGTCATTTCTCACCACGTCTGGGGGATGGCAGAGCGCATTTGCTTGGAGCAGTTAAAGACGTTGAAGGAGTACTGTGGGACATACAGCTTAAAGGGGCGGGTGCTACAGTGTTTTCACGTGGTGGTGATGGACGTTGTGCGATTGGGCCGGCGGTTCGTGAGTTTATAATGAGCGAAGCGATGGCTGCATTAGGTGTCGCGACAACTCGCTGCTTAGCTGTTGTTACTACCGGCGAAACGGTGTATCGACAACCACCTCGGCCAGGCGCTGTCGTAACTCGCGTAGCAAAAAGTCATATTCGCGTTGGTTCATTTCAGTATTTAGCAACCCAGGGCGATATTGAAGGCTTAGAAAAGTTAGTTGATTACGCACTCAGTTGTCATTTCCCAGAGATAGATACACGTGCAGAGCAACGTTATGTAGACTTTTTAACCGCAGTCATAGATAAGCAAATTGAGCTTATCATCAGTTGGATGCGAGTGGGATTCATCCATGGTGTAATGAATACAGACAATACATTAGTGAGTGGTGAAACCATTGATTACGGCCCATGCGCTATGATGAACCAGTTTGACTTTGATACAGTGTTTAGTTCCATAGACCATCAAGGGCGCTATGCATTCGGTAACCAACCAAACATTGCGAATTGGAATTGCGCGCGATTAGCTGAGAGCTTGCTGCCATTATTTAAAAATGAACAGCAAGCTTTGTCGTTATTATCCAGTGCAGTAAATAGTTTTGCTGAAAAGTTTAATCATGCATTTACTACAATGTGGCGACGGAAGTTAGGACTTCTAGATGAACACGACGATAACCAAGCTTTAGTGACTGAGTTACTCACTCTGATGCAGCAAAATAACCTTGATTATACTAATACTTTCAATGCTCTTACGGAGTCATTACTTGCGGATTTTGCATTACCGGATAGTATTAAGGGGTGGGCTGCAAAGTGGCGAGTCAGAACATCGGCTGAAAGTTATGACATCATGCGTGCTGTTAATCCTGCAGTCATTCCACGCAATCATAATATTGAAATGATCTTGGCGGAATATGAAAAAACAGGATGTAGTTCAATGCTGAATGGCTTTTTATCAGTTTTATCAAAGCCCTACGTTTACGATCAGCAATTCGAATCTTGGTATGAGCCACCTGAAAATGGCGATGCTAATTATCAAACATTTTGTGGTACCTAATGCATTTGTACTTGCTTGAAATAAAAAGTGTTTATTTAGTTTTTTTAAATGCTTGCTGATTGAGCAGAATAAACGCAAGTGCTATCATAGAATGGAGTTAACTTATTGCTTTAGATGATGATCTAATACGACTTTAGAATCATGTTAGACGTAATTTAAATAATTCTTTTGTTATATTGGATTCAGCTTTATTAAGTATTAAGCATCAAGTGTTAAGCATTGATAATTAATAAATAAGTAAAATTGTGGCTTATGAACTATCGTAAGATTGATTTTTTGAGCTACTCAACAGTTTTTAAATACTCAACAAACATTAGCTGAAAACAGCTTTATTGTGAAAATGGGAAGGAAATAATGAAACTAAAATCACTTACTATTGCGTTAGCACTGGCTGCAACGAGTTCTACAGCCCTCGCTGCTGAAAAAGAAGGTTTTTATATTGGCGCATTTGGCGACTATTACGACAATTCTTGGGAAAATGTTCGTGATTATCCGCCAGGTGGATTGAATGTTGATGACTCAACTGGTTGGGGCTTAGAGTTAGGCTATCGTTTCAGTGATTACTGGAGCGCGCGTCTAGAATATGCAGACATGGACTTTGATTGGACTGCAGATTTAGCTAATGGTACTTCAACAAGTGGCTCTGAAAGCGGCGAGCGTTACGGTATTGATGCTTTATATCACTTAGGTGGCGGCCCATTCTATGGTATTTTTGGTCTTAAGAACTTAAGTGCTCTAGATGAAAACTTAACGTTTGCTAACGTTGGTGCCGGTTATCAGCACTACTTTACAGACAATTTCGCATTTAACGCTGAAACGTCTTTATATCAAGGTCTTGATCGTGGTTACACTGATGTTGGCGCTAAATTAGGTTTCAGCTATATTTTCGGTAACCAAAGCTCATCTGAGCCAGTAGAGCCTGCGCCGGTTGTTAGCGCTCCAACTGATAGCGATAATGATGGTGTTATGGATGCTGATGATCAGTGTGCTAACACACCAATGACTGATGCAGTAGATAGCACAGGCTGTACATTATACGAAGAAAAAGAAGCAACTATCACCTTGTTAGTTACTTTCCCGCATGATGTAGCAGAAGTACCAAACAAATACTTCAGCGATATTGCAGATGTGGCTGCGTTTATGAAAGAAAACCAAGACACATCAGTTGTATTAGAAGGCCACGCCTCTGCAGTGGGTGATGCTGACTATAATATGAAGCTTTCAGAAAAGCGCGCACAAGATGTTGCTGATGAACTTATCAAAGACGGTATCGCTGCAGATAGAATTTCGACAGTTGGATACGGTGAAGAGCGTTTGAAAAATAAAGCCTACACACTGGAAGCACATGCTGAAAACCGTCGTGTAGAAGCGCAAATTACAAGCGTTGAACGTGTAAAAGTTCTTCGTAAATAAGACTAAACTATTATAAATATGTAAATACTCCTATATTTATAAATAGTTACAAATAGTAAAGCCGAGCCAAGTAGTTGGTTCGGCTTTATTTTTTTAATTAAAGAACATAATTATTTTTCGATTAAATAAAATAATCTTCAGAATGTACCTTTTTGTTAAATGATAGTTTAAGTGAATATTGATTTGAATCATCAAAGTAACTATCAACCATTTGTGCTATAGCTTTTTTAGTTACCTTGTAGAATAATTATTAGGTAATATAATTATTTTTACTGTAATGTTTTTTTAGTATCAATATTGTTGGATTTATATTGATTCTTTTTACGTCGCTGTATTTAGTTGGTGTTGTTAAATTAAGAAAATTTATTATGTTGTTTGGGTTTATTAAGTTTGGATTAATTACTCATCAACTATCTTGACGGAATGTAGGCTACACGGCCTTAAGTTATCTTAAATGGAAGGGAATGAAACATGAAACTGAAACCACTTACAATTGCTTTAGCGCTTGCTGCAACAAGTGCCTCAACAATCGCAGCCGAGAAACAAGGTTTTTATATTGGTGCGTTTGGTGATTACTACGATAATTCATGGGAGAATATCCGTGATTATCCGCCAGGTGGCCTAGACGTAGACGACTCAACAGGGTGGGGTTTAGAGCTTGGTTATCGCTTTAGCGATTACTGGAGTGCCCGCTTAGAATACGCAGATATGGATTTCGATTGGAACGTGACCGACAACGATGGAACTACAATGAGTGGTTCTGAAAGCGGTAAGCGTTACGGTATCGATGGTTTGTATCACTTTGGCGGTGGCCCATTCTACGGTATTTTCGGTTTGAAAAACCTTGACGCTGTTGATGAAGATTTAATGTTTGCTAACGTGGGTGCCGGTTACCAGCACTACTTTACAGATAACTTTGCATTTAACGCAGAAACTTCTTTATACCAAGGTCTTGACCGTGGTTACACTGATGTTGGTGCTAAATTAGGTTTCAGCTATATCTTTGGTGATCAAAGCGAACCAGAGCCAGTTGAGCCAGCACCTGCAGTAGTACCTGTTCCGGTTGAGCCAGTTGATAGCGATGGCGACAGCATTCCTGATGCAGATGACCAATGCGCTAATACTCCTATGACAGATGCTGTAGACGCTTCTGGTTGTACATTATACGAAGACCGTGAAGTAACGAAGAGCTTACTAATCACATTCCCTAACAATACATCTAAAGTTTCACAACAATATTTAGATGATATTGACAGTGCAGCTGCATTCTTAAAAGAGCATCCAGGCACTGATGTTGTATTAGAAGGTCACACTTCATCTGTTGGTAAAGCAGACTACAATAAGTGGTTATCGAAAAAACGTGCTGATGCAGTCGCTAAGAAGCTTATTGAAGATGGTATTGATGCGATGCGCCTAACTACAGTTGGTTATGGTGAAGAGCGTCTTAAAAATCCTGCTAACACGCCGGAAGCACATGCAGAAAACCGTCGTGTAGAAGCAAAAGTTAAAGTTATTGAACGTGTTAAAGTAGAGCGTTAATAGTTAGACTTTGCATAGAGTTTAAAACCCAGCCTAGTGCTGGGTTTTTTGCTTTTAAAACACAGATAGGAATGATTCTTAATAAATATTCATCAGAATAGCTTTTTTTTTTAGTACTATTCATGTTATTTATACTGAATATAAAGTGCCTAAGCGCAGCATGGATTTTCATCTATACTTAAAAGCTTTATAATTAACCGTCAGAATACTATAAGTACTGGGTAAAATTGCTATTTAGATTAATAGAACCGAGTACTTTCACGTCACCAAGAGGGCAATATTGTGCTACAAGAATATCGTAAACACGTAGAAGAACGTGCCGCGTTAGGTATCGTACCAGCGCCACTAGATGCTCAGCAAACGGCTGATCTTATTGAACTAATCAAAAATCCACCGGCAGGTGAAGAAGAATTTATCGTAGACCTTCTTGTTAACCGCGTACCACCAGGTGTTGATGATGCTGCTTACATCAAAGCAGGTTTCTTAGCTGCAGTTGCAAAAGGCGAAGCGAGCTCACCACTTGTATCAAAAGAAAAAGCAGCTGAGCTACTTGGTACTATGTTAGGTGGTTACAACATCGCACCTATGATCGAACTTCTAGACGACGAAGCGTTAGCACCAATCGTTGTAAAAGGTTTATCAAACACATTATTAATGTTCGATGCTTTCTACGATGTAGAAGAAAAAGCGAAAGCAGGTAACGAATTTGCTAAGCAAGTAATCGAATCTTGGGCAAATGCAGAATGGTTTGTAAACAAGCCTGCAGTTGCTGAAAAAATCTCAGTTACCGTATTCAAAGTAACGGGCGAAACAAACACAGATGACCTTTCACCTGCTCCAGATGCATGGTCACGTCCTGATATCCCACTACACGCTTTAGCAATGCTGAAGAACGAACGTGATGGTATCAACCCTGACAAACCAGGTGAAGTTGGTCCAATTTCACAACTAGAAGAGCTTAAAACTAAAGGTTTACCTCTTGCATACGTTGGTGATGTAGTTGGTACGGGTTCTTCTCGTAAATCTGCAACTAACTCTGTACTTTGGTTCATGGGTGATGATATTCCTCACGTACCAAACAAACGCGTTGGTGGTGTATGTTTAGGTGGTAAAATCGCGCCTATCTTCTTCAACACAATGGAAGACTCTGGTGCATTACCAATCGAACTACCTGTTGATGAGCTAAACATGGGTGACCAAATCGATATCTTCCCATACGAAGGTGTTGTTAAGCGTCACGGCACAGATGAAGTAATCTCTACTTTCTCTCTTAAATCAGACGTAATTCTTGATGAAGTGCGTGCTGGCGGTCGTATTCCACTGATCATCGGTCGTGGTTTAACTGATAAAGCACGTGCATCACTAGGTATGGAAGCTGAAGATATCTTCCGCAAACCTGCCCTTGTAACTGATTCTGGTAAAGGCTTCACATTAGCTCAGAAGATGGTTGGTAAAGCATGTAACATGCCTGGCGTACGTCCTGGTCAATACTGTGAGCCGAAAATGACAACGGTTGGTTCGCAAGATACAACAGGTCCTATGACGCGTGACGAACTTAAAGATCTAGCGTGTTTAGGTTTCTCTGCAGATTTAACAATGCAGTCTTTCTGTCATACATCAGCTTATCCTAAGCCAATCGACGTAAACACTCACCACACACTTCCTGATTTCATCATGAACCGTGGCGGTGTATCACTACGTCCAGGTGACGGTGTAATCCACTCATGGTTAAACCGTATGTTATTACCAGATACAGTAGGTACTGGTGGTGACTCGCATACTCGTTTCCCTCTAGGTATTTCATTCCCAGCGGGTTCTGGTGCAGTAGCATTCGCAGCAGCAACAGGTGTAATGCCACTTGATATGCCTGAGTCAATCTTAGTACGTTTTAAAGGCGAAATGCAGCCAGGTATCACATTACGTGACCTAGTACATGCTATCCCTTATTACGGTATCAAAGAAGGTCTTCTAACAGTTGAGAAGAAAGGTAAGATCAACGAATTCTCTGGTCGTGTACTAGAAATCGAAGGTGTTGAGCACCTAACTGTTGAGCAAGCTTTCGAACTTTCTGATGCATCAGCTGAGCGTTCAGCTGCAGGTTGTACAGTTAAACTTTCTAAAGAGTCTATCGCTGAATACCTAGAGTCAAACATTGTAATGCTTAAGTGGATGATCTCTGAAGGTTACGGTGATGTTCGTACTATTGAGCGTCGTATCACAGCAATGCAAGAGTGGTTAGCTAACCCTGAGCTGATGGAAGCTGATGCTGATGCAGAGTACAAACACGTACTTGAAATCGACCTAGCTGATATCAAAGAGCCAATCCTTTGTGCTCCAAATGACCCTGATGATGCACGTCTTCTTTCAGACGTAACAGGCGAGAAAATCGATGAAGTATTCATCGGTTCTTGTATGACTAACATCGGTCACTTCCGTGCTGCAGGTAAACTACTAGATGGTTTCAGTGGCCGTATCCCAACTCAACTTTGGGTTGCACCACCAACTAAAATGGATAAAGACCAACTTACTGACGAAGGTTACTACGGTATCTTTGGTCGTGTAGGTGCGCGTATCGAAACTCCAGGGTGTTCACTATGTATGGGTAACCAAGCACGAGTTGCTGATAAAGCAACAGTTGTGTCTACCTCTACGCGTAACTTCCCTAACCGTCTAGGTACTGGCGCAAACGTATTCTTAGCATCAGCAGAGCTTGCAGCAGTAGCGGCAATCTTAGGTAAACTACCTACACCTGCTGAGTACCAAGAGTATGCAGATAAGATCAATGCAACTGCAGCTGATACATATCGTTACCTGAACTTCCACCGTATGCCTCAATACACTAAAAAGGCAGACCAAGTAATCGTTCAGCAAGCCGTTTAATTCTAATTAAAATTAAATAGCTAAAAAGCCCGCATCCAGCGGGCTTTTTATTTTAGATAAAAATTCTAATTTACTTCTAAATTCGATCTTAAAGCTACATAAATCATCATTGCTGTTTACATAATAACGCAAAAATTTCCTACCAATTGCATTAAAATCCTCGCCAATATTCTCAACATATTAAGGCGAGATCGTTATGACAAAATTAAACAACCAGAATCTATTGCAACTTCGTTTTGTAAGCCAAGCTCATATTGACGCAGTAAAGCCTTCTTTTGCTAACCTACCTGCGAATCCGTACGCCGATGGTCAATTTCGTAAGCGTCGCTATTCAGTAATCAAAGTCGTTGATGGTGAATTAAAGCTACAACCAACTAAAGCATTTGTGCAAGATGACTCAATCAATACCTTCCAAGGTAATGTTGAGCGTACTTATGAAAATTTAGAAGATAGCTTATTAGCCACTGATGGCATGAAGCAAATCGTTAATCAGTTCCGCGATATGACGGGGATCAGCGATGATCGCGATATTGAAATTCATCAATTCAGAATGCTTGCGATTGACAGCGATACACCCGCTGCGCCTGAAGGTGTTCACCAAGATGGTTTTGATCACGTATGTGTATGTGGTGTATCACACGAAAACCTTGAAGGTGGTGAGCTACTTGTTTATGAACATCAGCAAGCAGAGCCTTGTTTCAAAATGGAAATTAAAGACGGCATGTTCGCGCTTATTAATGACCGTGAAGTATGGCACAACGCAACACCAATGAATAAATTAGACGCAAGCAAAGAAGGTTACCTTGATTGCTTCGTACTAACTGCGTAAGGGTATATCATGAACTTAACGCAATTACGTCGTCAATTTCCTGCACTTATGCAACAAGTTGCTGGTCAGTCACCGATTTTCCTTGATGGCCCGGGTGGCTCGCAAGTGCCACAGTCGGTTTTAAGTGCCATGACTGCTTATTTGGGTTACTACAACTCGAACTTAGGTGGTGCATTTTTCTCAAGTGATAAAACGGTTGAGTTAATGACTAGCGCTCGCCAAGCAGCTGCCGATTTATTAAATGCCCCATCTAAAGAGCAAATCGTGTTTGGTGCAAACATGACAAGCTTAACGTTCAGCTTTAGTCGTGCCATCTCGCGTGGTTGGACTGCCGGTGATGAGATTATTGTCACAAATGCTGATCACTACTCAAATGTTTCATCTTGGCAGCAAGCTGCTGAAGATAAGGGCGCAACAGTAAAAACGGCTCTTATCAATGAAGCTGATTGCAGCTTAGATATGGCACACTTTGAAAGCCTTTTATCAAGCAAAACAAAGCTTGTTGCAGTGACGTATGCATCAAACACTACTGGTTCAATTAATGACATTAAACGCATCGTTGAGCTTGCACATGCCGTTGGTGCGCTAGTTTATGTTGATGCCGTACATTATGCACCTCATGAGCTTGTAGACGTACAAGCACTTGATTGTGACTTCTTAGCGTGCTCTGCATATAAGTTCTTTGGTCCTCACCTTGGTATTGTCTATGGCAAACGTGAGCATCTTGAAGGTTTCACACCATATAAAGTTGAACCTGCAAAAGATGTTGCGCCAGGTCGCTGGGAAACGGGTACACAAAGCTTTGAAGCGCTAGCTGGTCTCATTGCTGCTGTTGATTACATTGCTGCAATTAGTGAGCTTGATGACAGTCATTCACGCCGAGAAAAACTGGCGGCTGCATTTGCTATGACTAAACAGCACGAAATGACATTAAGTAAGCATTTCTTAACTCGTTTAGCAGATTACCCGAGCATTAAGCTGTTTGGTATTAATGATCTAGAGCGTGTTGCTTATCGCACACCGACTTTTGCTTTAACTTTTGAAGACGTCGAGCCGCGTGTTGTTTCTGAATTTTTAGGGAAGCAACATATTTGTGTGTGGGATGGTAACTTCTACGCGCAAGGCTTATGTAAGCAACTCGGTGTATTAGAGACAGGCGGCGTAGTTCGCATTGGCTGTATGCATTACAACACAATTGAAGAGCTTGATAAGGTTTTTGATTTATTTGATCAATTACTAAAAAATTAAAGCTAAGTTTTTAGCTATAAGTTTGAAGCAGCCCGAAGGGGCTGCTATTTGACAGAGCTAACAGTCAGTTGGATTTTTACCGCTAGGATTGTGGTTGCCCATAGATTTGCTCTGCACGGTTAAATAGAACCCACGACGTTAAAATATACTTATCATTTGAAATGGGCTTATTACCTCGGTGCGTATGAGTAAAGTAACCCGGTGCTACGACCATAGAACCCTGCTTCGGTGATATTTTACGCTGTTGATAGTAAAACTCAGTTTCACCACCTTCTTCGACATCATTTAAATAGAACATAAATAACAGTACGCGATGCAAGGCTTCGTTATGACCGTGTTGTGGGTATACCTCGCTATGCCAATACGGGTAGCCTCCTTTATTGATATCGTATTTTTGTGCTTGAATAGGCCCGAGGCGGAAAATTTGCTGCACGAGTAATGGCAATTGTGGTTTGCCAACTTCTTCAAAATTATCTTGTGTAAGATCAACTGGCTGACCTGTTTTCGGATGATATACCTTTAAACCAAATGCACCTATCATCATGAAAATATGCTCTTCAAGGTATTTAAAGATGTGGCTGGCGGTTGTTTGCTGAATATGCTTAAGTTGCTCAACGTACTCTGGATGATTATTAAGATATAAATCGCGGCTGTCTTTTTTTGCTAAATCCACGCCGCCAGAGGTAATGCCTTGTTTTAAATGCGGGCTTTGTTCAAATACCGTGATAAAGTTGTCGCAAAATTCTTTGCTGAGGGCGTTTTCGTATACGCGAATAAAGTCCGTCATGAGCTACCTTTAGTTTATATTTTTTATAGGGTTACTATGTTTACTGAGACTATCACACCTCGTTTTAGCGAAACTGATGTGCTAGGGCATATCAACAATACCGTACTCCCTGTATGGTTTGAAGCCGCCCGAGCGCCTATTTTCAGGTTTTTTACCCCCGATCTAAATCCTTATGAGTGGAAATTGATCATTGCTAAGGTTGAGGTAAGCTTTGTCGGTGAGTTGTTTTATGGCCACGATGTAACCGTTAAAACCAGTGTAGAGCACATCGGCTCTAGCTCATTTGTGCTTCGCCAAGAAGCATGGCAACAAGATAACTGCTGCGCCGTTGGTAAAACTGTACTCGTGCGTTACGACTTTGCAAACAAATGCTCGCAAAAACTTAATGAGCAGGAAAGGGCTGACCTTACAGCGCATTTAATCGCTGAGGAATAAACCATTTTTTGCCGACATTTCGCAGCACTTGGGTTAAAATGCGCCTTCATTATTTTGACTGAGTAATTTTGGGTTACACGCAATGCTGTTAATGATCGACAATTATGATTCGTTTACCTACAACTTAGTGCAGTATTTTCAGCGCTTAGATCAAGATGTATTGGTAAAACGTAATGACGAGATCAGCATTGCAGAGATCAAACAGCTTAACCCTGAACATATTGTTCTTTCACCCGGCCCATGTTCACCCAACGAAGCGGGTATTTCGTTACAGGTGGTCGAACAGCTAAAAGGTGAAGTGCCTATTCTTGGGATCTGCTTAGGGCATCAAACTATTGCTCAGGCGCTTGGGGCTGAAGTAGTCAGAGCAAAACGAGTTATGCATGGCAAAACTTCATTGGTTAAACATAACAACCAAGGGGTGTTTAAGGGGTTAGCAAACCCACTTACCGTTTGCCGATATCATTCATTAGTGGTTGATAAGCAGCATTTACCTAATGACCTTACAATCACTGCTTGGACTGAGCAAAATTCTGATTTCGAAGAAATAATGGGTTTAATGCATGCTAATTTAGCGCTTGAAGGGGTGCAGTTTCATCCTGAAGCAATTTTGACTCAGCAGGGACTTGAATTACTTGCTAACTTTTTAACTCGCTTCTAATCTTAGGCTAATGAATTAACAAATATGACTGACAATACCCCTGTGCAAATTACTGAAGAAAAACGACAACAAAGGACTTCGATGGTGCTCAATGAACGCGCCCACGATCTATTGCTTGGTCATAGTTTTGCACAGCGCCAAATTGGTTATATTCACACCTTAGAGATTGACTACGGTGAGTCGATGGAGCAACGCACTTTATTAGAGGTGGAAGTTGCAGCCGAAAAGAAGCGACAAAAAAGCAGTACAGCACATCATAAGTACCGTGCTCAGGCGAGTAAGCAGTTACATCAAGTCATAGAAGCAGCTATGAACAAGCAGCTAGAAGACGTCGACTCGGTTGTGCATGAAACAATTGGTATTCAAGATAGTGTTCCAGCGATTTTAGAAATATTAGCAGTACGCTCCGCATCGGTTGGTCGCCTTGAACCTTTGGTTAAAGATTTAAGTTGGTTAGGCCGTGAGTTGGTTGCCTTTGTTAATTTGCCTTTCTATCGTAAGCAGCGTAATAAGCATACCTCGGTTCAAGTTGATAACCCATTATTAGCGCTGCGTTATATTGGTTTAGATAATTTAAAGTTTGTTGTGCCTACATTTGCGGTTCGCCATTGGATGCCTCACAGTACAGAACCATTTCCATTATTAAAGCGTCGTTTGCGCGATAATTCGATGGCGTGTGCCATTGCGGCTCAAGAGCTTGCTAAATTAAATGGTGTAAACGAGGTGCACGCGTTTACCTTAGGTATGTTATTGGATGTTGGCAAAATTGCTTTAGTGCGTTTGTATTTACGCACCTTTGAGCGAGTTTGGCAGCGACAAGTTGCAAAAGCGCGTGAAGAACAAAAGAAAGACTTACACACGGCACTTTTAGAGCTTAAGCCAGATCCCTTGTTTTTAAGCTCATTATTGAGAACTCTGTCAATGAAAGTGACCGCTACTGTTATTGAGCAAATGTCATTTAAGTATTTACCCTTTAATGCGGTGATGCAGCAATTAACAACGCCACTAGCTAAAAACGATGAGTACCTACCACTTACAGAAGTGATATTA
>NZ_JAKGAW010000019.1:0-83166 GCF_021532475.1 Pseudoalteromonas sp. APAL1
AGTTTTTGTATTTCATACCAATGCGCTTAATAAAGTGGTCTATTTTGAGGCAGCAAAACCTCGTTGATAACAAGGCAAAAATTTCGTTATTTAGTTGTGCTCGGCAATTGATCCTGCATTGCTCTACCTTCTGCATCCATGCCGTCGTAAATCAGAAATTTTTAACCCAGGTAGCGACAGGTTTAATCCCTCAAAATGATTAAGTATTATTGCGGATTGGTACTACTTAAAATCTACTCTTTAAAGAATGAGTCGTCATTTTTGGCGAGCATGGCTTCAATATCTTCAATCATATCTTGGCTAAGCTCATTAGCGTTGCTAATAGGTGTTGAAATTCGATTATTTTCGAATGACCACTCACCTAAATCAATAAGTTGACATCGTTTTGAACAGAATGGACGGAACGGACTTTGTTCTGACCACTCCACTTTTTCTTTACAAGTTGGACAATTTACAACAGTTGGCATTGCTGCTTCTCAATAATTCATTTAGGCTGATCTTACTGAACTGGAGTGAGAGAATCCAGTAACGAGTTAGAAACTCGTTACTCGGTTGATTTCTGCAAGTGAGGTGACACCCGCTGCGGCTTTTTTGAGTCCAGATAATCGTAAGTTATTGAATCCTGATCTTAATGCTACTTCTGCAATCTCTAAGGAATTACCACCCCGCATAATAATTTGCGCAATTTCAGGTGTGATCTGCATTACTTCATAGACACCAACACGTCCTTTATAACCCTCAGTGCAACTATCACAACCTTTAGGTGCAAATAGTTGTATTTCACTAAGCTTGTCTTTATCAAAACCTTGGCGAATCAGTTCTTCATCAGGTAGTGTTTCTGGTGTTTTACACTTAGGGCAAAGTCGTCTTGCTAGACGCTGTGCAATAATAAGACTAATTGAACTTGCTACGTTATAAGCAGGCACCCCCATATTTAAAAGACGAGTTAGGGTTTCTGGCGCTGAGTTTGTGTGTAGAGTTGATAAAACTAAGTGACCCGTTTGTGCTGCTTTAATCGCGATTTCAGCGGTTTCAAGATCACGGATCTCACCAACCATGACAACATCAGGATCTTGTCGCAAGAATGCTTTTAATGCGTTAGCAAAGGTCATTTCAGCTTTTGGATTAATTTGTACTTGGTTTATCCCTTCAAGGTTTATCTCTACAGGATCTTCGGCGGTACTAATATTACGCTCTGGCTGGTTGAGAATGTTTAAACCGGTATAAAGTGATACGGTTTTACCAGACCCTGTAGGACCTGTCACCAAGATCATCCCTTGTGGCTGCTCAAGTGCATCCATGTAAAGCTTCTTCTGCTCAGGCTCATAGCCAAGGACATCGATACCGAGCATGGCACTTGATGAGTCGAGAATACGCATTACGATTTTCTCGCCCCATAATGTAGGCAATGTACTTACACGAAAATCGATACTTTTACGTTCGGTTATTTTAAGCTTAATACGACCATCTTGAGGTTTACGTTTTTCTGCGATATCTAGTCGCGACATAACCTTGATACGTGCAGATAAGCGGCTAGCCAAGCTATTTGGCGGGCTTGCCATCTCATGCAAAATACCATCGATCCGAAAACGCACACGATATCGGTGTTCATAAGGTTCAAAGTGTAAATCCGACGCGCCTTTTTTAATTGCATCCATTAAAATTTTATTGATGTAGACAATAATCGGTGCATCGTCTTTGTCTTCATCTTTTGTTGTCAGATCTTTTGTTGGGTTACTGTCTAGGTCACCAAGTTCTTTAAATTCGTCTTCACTTAAATGCAAACCACTTGCTGCATCAAATAATTGCTCAATTTTCTTTTCGAGTTGATTGTAATCAACAACCACGACTTCGCATGAGAGACCTGTACTAAACTCAAAGTTTTCAAATGCGCCATAGTCGGTCGGATCCGATGCTGCTATATAAAGTTTACTGCCTTTTTTTACAAGTGGCAGAATGTGATGCTCGCGAATGAGTTTTTCTTTGATCAGTTCTTCAGATACTTTTGTGACATCAAAGTCTTTAATATCAAAATAGGGAACACGAAATAGATCGGTGCATTGCTCGGCAAGTTCATGGCCATTCATACCACAGCTTTTGGCGATAAGCTCTGCGGTAGAGCTATACTCTTTTTGTTTTAACTTTACTGTCTCGGCATCAATACGACCAAGAGTAATATACTTTCTAAGAAGCGGTGAGTTTATATTCATTGCGCACCTAAGTTGAGCCTATCTTTGCCACAATCTACCAGAAAAAATTAGGGTGTAACATCAGTCTTGTCTGATTTAGTCAAAATTGCAAAGTAAAATCATCATAAACTCATGTGTTTATATTTTTCGGTAATTCTTTTGTACTGGTTTTGGCGTGCTATTTAATATTAGCATTCTATTTTTAATTAGCTATTGTTGTGCAGATGCTAAATATGAGAGATGTAACTCTTTAACTGTTAGAAAAACCTCCCTAAGAGGGCGATTGTTATCTAAAATATCATCCGCTTTTAGTAGTTTATCGTCTCTAGACATTTGTGAGGCTATGATTTGCTCAGCTAATTCAGTGGAAACATCATCGCGTGCTGTGGTTCTCGTTATTTGCACCTCAACCGGAACGTCAACGAGCAAAGTGCGGTTACAAAATTTCTCTAAGCCATTTTCGAATAGTAGTGGTGCAACTAATATTACATAGGAGCTGGTGGCCTTTTGTAATTGCCTCAGCATTGATTCTCTAATAAGCGGGTGCAATAAGCTATTTAGCCATTGTTTTTTAGATTCATCAGCAAAGATTATTGTTCTTAGTTTTGCGCGATCGAGTGTGCTGCTACTCGTGAGTATTTCATCACCAAAATATTCAGTAATTTTTTTAAGACCCGTTGAGCCTGGCTCGACAACTTCTCTGGCAACAACATCAGCGTCGACTACTTTAATTCCAAGTTCTTCAAACATTGCGCTTACCGCGCTTTTTCCAGAGCCAATACCGCCAGTAATTCCTAAAATCCACTTTGCCACAATCAATAACCTAAAAAGTTAAAGTAATAGGCTTGAATTTGCTCACGCCATAGCAAAGTGACCCAACCAGCAATCGCCAGGTAGGGCCCAAATGGGATTGGCGTGGTTTTATCTTTACCTTGAATGATTATTTGTGTAATGCCAATGATGGCACCAACGACACTTGATAATAGCACGATAGTTAAAATATCTTGCCAGCCTAGTAGCGCACCAAACACGGCTAACAGTTTAAAGTCGCCATAACCCATGCCTTCTTTACCAGTAGCAAGCTTAAATAACCAGTAGACACTCCATAAGCTCAGGTAGCCAACTGCGGCGCCGATAATAGCATCGCTCGGCGCAATGGTAATATCCAAAGTTGCAGCAATTAATGCTAACCAAACCAATGGCAATGTGAGCTGATCAGGCAGTAACATATGATCTATATCTATGAAGGTTAAAGCGACCAAAACCCAAGTAATTAATATATAAAGTAGAGCTAATTTAGTTGGACCAAACACAGCTGCAACTATTAAACTTAAAACAGCTGTTAAAATTTCAACAATAGGATAACGCACCGAAATCGGTGTTTTGCAACTGGCACAACGACCTTTGAGTAATAACCAACTTATAACAGGAATATTCTGCCAAGCTTTTATCGCTGCTTTGCATGTAGGGCAAGTTGAATTAGGTTTTACTAAGTTAAAGGGGTCTTGTACTGTTTGCTGTTTTGAATTGAGCTCATCGGCCAATACAATACGGCATTCCGTTTGCCATTCTCGTTTCATCATCAGTGGCAAACGATAAATCACCACATTTAAAAAGCTACCAATACACAGGCTAACTAAGCCCACAGTCAAAAAATAAAACCACTGCTGACTTTGCATTGCAGTGGTTATATCAAGAAAAAAGTTTTCCATTAAATTACCTAACTTCTGGCCATTTATAGGCCGATTTTATTTCGCTGTGTTGAACCGTTTTTATTATTTATTTTTTTATTGCAAGCTATCTATTAAGGTTTAGTGTGTTGCTTACAGCTTACAGCTTACAGCTTACAGCTTACAGCTTACACTACAGACCCTAGTTGGAATATAGGTAAATACATTGCAACAATCAAACCGCCTACAAGTACACCTAAAACAACCATAATGAGAGGCTCAAGTAGGCTTGATAAGCCATCAACGGCATCATCCACTTCTTGCTCATAAATAGTTGCCACTTTTGCAAGCATACCATCTAGTGAACCTGACTCTTCACCAATAGCAACCATTTGCACTACCATATCAGGGAAAATTTTTGTGTTGCGCATTGCCCAGTTCATTTGATTACCTGAACTTACCTCGGCTTTTATTTCTAAAATCGCATAACGGTATACTGCATTACCAGAAGCCCCAGCAGCTGAATCGAGTGCATCCACTAAAGGTACACCTGCAGCAAAGGTTGTTGATAAGGTACGTGCATAACGCGCAACTGCGGCTTTATTTAAAATCATACCAACAACTGGGAGTTTTAAAATAGCTCTATCATTAGCATCTCTGAGCTTCTTACTTTTAAAAAGAGCTTCTTTATAAATAAAACCTATTGCTATAAGTGCAATCAAAATCACCCACCAATATTCTTGCATAAACTCCGAAATACCAATTACCATAAGAGTAAAGGCTGGTAGCTCTGCGCCAAAACCATTAAAAATATCTTGAAACTGCGGTACAACAAAAATTAATAGAATTGATGTTACGATAATAGCAACTACAAGGACCGCAACAGGATAAAACATGGCCTTTTTGATTTTTGATTTTAAGGCTTCTGCTTTTTCTTTATAAAGCGCAACACGGTCATAAATTTTATCAAGTGCGCCCGATTGTTCACCAGATGCGACTAAGTCACAATATAGATCATCAAAATAGCGAGGGTGCTTACGTAAAGCTTGCGATAAAGGCATACCTGCTTTTACATCATCGCCAATACTTTCCATTAATTTTGCGACGCTTTTGTTTTTTGAGCCACTGCCAATCATTTCAATAGATTGTATTAAAGGGACGCCAGCCATCAACATTGTTGCGATTTGTCTGGTCACAAGAGCAATATCTTTAGACGTTATTTTCTGCGTACTTTGAATGCCAAATAGGGGTTTAGGCTTACGCTTAACCTTTAAGGGAGTTATACCTTGTTTACGTAGTTGTGCTTTTATGAGTGCTACACTGCTACCTGAAAGTTCTCCTTCCAGTTTTTTCCCTCGAGCACTTACACCTGCCCATAAGAAAGTGTCATGGCTTTTATTATCAGTTTTTTGAGTCATATATTAACCATTGGGATTCTTCTACCCCGCAAACGAATGAACTAATAGCGAAAAAATAACTTTAACACTCTCTAGTTTAGCGTAAATGTTACACTTAATACCAAGTATATCAAAGATGCTGTAGTGGTTTTTATTTTATTATATTCTAATGTATTATTTTGCTCTTTACGAAATTTAGCATGGTTTTTAGTGAATGAAATTATAAATAATAACGCTATTTTATGAACTTTCTTTGTATATTTATTGTTTTAATTGAATGTGTTATGGAGGTTGGCGAGATATAAATTAATAAGCATGCCATATGTTTTTTAATATATTCTAGTTACTAAAAAATAATTTTTATTTCACTTTTTTATATTAGGATTTTATGAT
This sequence comes from Pseudoalteromonas sp. APAL1, assembly GCF_021532475.1. Classification (NCBI taxonomy): domain Bacteria; kingdom Pseudomonadati; phylum Pseudomonadota; class Gammaproteobacteria; order Alteromonadales; family Pseudoalteromonadaceae; genus Pseudoalteromonas; species Pseudoalteromonas sp. APAL1. The sequence goes on from NZ_JAKGAW010000019.1 coordinate 5,650, forward strand.
GGTAAGATGTTTTAAATTAAATTTAGTAGGTTAGAGTATATTGTTATTTAGTAATATTTTAAAAAATTAAAACACAAAAGGCAGCAATCGAGCTACCCTTTGTGTGATAGATATAAATATTAGCTACAGTTACCTGGCTTAAATTTATTCTCTAAACCATTACCAGAAGCACAAGACCATACTCCCTCAGCATTTCTATTTAAAGTAAGAGTTTTACCGTTAATCTTACCCGCATTACCATTTTTCATAGTACAAGTGATAGATGTAATGCCCGTTATAGCTAGTGTACAGTATGTACCGCCATTAACTGTCTGACCAATATAGCCTACATCAGTATTAGTTAAGGAAGGAGTTTTACCTTGGTTTACAGCAACTTCAAATTGAGTTTTTAAAGCTGAAACTTCAGCATAAGCTGAACCAGCTTGAGATTTAGCTGTGTAATCTTGATACTGTGGTAGTGCAATAGCTGCTAGAATACCGATGATTGCAACTACAATCATTAATTCAATTAGGGTGAAACCCTGTTGCTTTTGTTGTGTCATTTGTTCCTCTCCTAAAGGATATGATGATTTAGTAAGTTTAGCTATAACTTCAGCGTTGTAAAACCAAGGCTCAACTTACAGGTTAAATCTTACAGTTTTAATTTAAATGTCTTCAAATATAGCGTGATTGATAACAAAGTTTTCAAAAAACATCCCATGTTCAAAGCATATAAAATTACTTTAGCATTATTCAATGCATTTGAAAGCTATTTTACTGTAAGACAAGCAGTTTTTCTGAACTTTCCGGCCTTACTTTGAGACAGGTCAAGCCTCTAAAATAGGGGGAACCCATTAGTAAAGTCTATACGCCTGTTGTAAATCATTGAAATGTTTGTAGTTTAAATGTTAGTTATGAGTAGTTTAGTACAAAAGGTTGATCTGCATCAAACAAATGTATGTTTTTTGTTACTCACCTAAGCTTTTTACGTATTTAATGCTTTTTTTATTTTCTTGTCAATAAATTAGGTAAGTCACTAAATACGTATAAAGGGGAAGTTAGCCGTTAAATCGCATGGATAGATCGATTGATTGTAAATTTTTTGTAAGTGCACCGCTCGAGATAAAATCTATACCCGCTTGCGAGTAAGTTTTAAGAGTTTCGAGTGTCATATTGCCAGACACTTCAAGTTTTGCGCGCTTATCTGTTATTGTGACTGCTTGCTGAATTTGCTCAACGGTGAAGTTGTCGAGCATAATGATATCAGCACCCGCAGTGATTGCTTGCTCAAGCTCATTAAGTGATTCAACTTCTACTTCAACTGGCTTTGTAGGGTGGTTGCTTTTTGCTTGTGCTACTGCTTTATCAATACCGCCACATGCAGCGATGTGGTTTTCTTTAATAAGAAATGCATCAAATAGCCCGATGCGGTGATTCGCGCCACCACCACATTTAACTGCGTATTTTTGTAACGCCCGTAAGCCAGGAATTGTTTTGCGTGTATCGAGTAGCTGTGTGGTTGTACCTTCTAGCTCTTTTACATAACGAGCAGTTGTTGTTGCTGTGCCAGAAAGTGTTTGTACAAAGTTAAGGGCCGTGCGCTCTGCAGTTAAAATAGCGCGAGCTGAACCAGATGCTGTAAACAAAGTGGCATTCGCTGCGACTTTATCGCCATCATTTACCAGTACATCAACTTTCACTGTTGGATCGACTTGGTTAAATACTTCTAAAATAATCTCTTTTCCACAAAATACACAGTCTTCACGAGTTATTACCTTGGCATTCGCTTGCTCGTTTTCAGGTATCAGCTGTGCGGTGATATCACCGTCACCGGCGCTTTGGTAATTCAAATCTTCATCAAGGGCAAGTTTAACCAATTGGCTAATTAAAGAGTGAGGGACTGACATGTAGAAAGCTCATTGTTTATGAATAAATTGGCGAAATTTTACTATGTTTAACCCCTTATTAGAAGTTAAAGATCGACCGCCAGTAGAGGAGGCTTAATCGCATCCTCCTTAGCGAAAATGAATCTAACTAGACCCTAAGTTTTTAACCATTTACACTATTTAACTTTACTGTCATTGTTAGTTTTTAAAATGCATATAAATGAACTTGGTCAATTAAACAATGTGTTACAACGTCCATGTGCACATTATGATGAACGCCCTGATAATGAAGTCTCATTATTGGTCATTCATAATATTTCTTTGCCGGCAGGGCAGTTTGCAACACCTTATGTTGATGATTTATTTATGGGATGTATTGATTGTTCTGCGCATGAGAGCTTTGCTGATTTAGAGGGTTTGCGGGTTTCCGCCCATTGCTTTATTCGTCGTACAGGAGAGATAATTCAGTATGTTCCTTTTACCAAACGAGCTTGGCATGCAGGCGTATCAACATTTGAAGGCAGAGAACGCTGTAATGACTTTAGTATTGGTATTGAGCTTGAAGGCACCGACACGCAAGCGTATACCCAAGCACAATATAATGCATTACACTTGGTGACATCGGCATTAATCGAAAAGTACCCAGATATTAATCGTTCGCGTATCGTTGGTCATTGTGACATTGCACCGGGCCGAAAAACGGATCCAGGTAGAAGTTTCGATTGGCAATACTATTTTGATTTAGTGTTTTAGTTAAAGGATATAGGTAAAAGCATGATCTTAATTTCAATAATTATTGCTTTGGTGATTGAGCGTTTAGGGGCGCGGGCTGATTATTGGCAAATCGGTTTTTATGCCAACTCCTATCTTAAGCACTCGCAAAAACACCTTTCAGAAAAAGGCTTATTCAATTCCCCAATAGGCTTTTTGATTTGGTTAATGTTACCAGTGGTTGCCGTTGGACTAGTTTATCAATTCTCAGATTTTATAATTTGGCAGTTAGCTGTGAATGTTGCTGTACTGTTGGTTTGCTTTGGCTGTGCTAAGCAGCGTGCTTTATATAAGTCATACTTAAATGCATTAACACGTAACGATCAAGAAGCTGCTTCTTTATTTGCATTACAGATGGGGCAAAAGAAAACAGAAGATCAGCCCCATGGTGAGACATTTGGGCAAACGCTAGCATGGCTAAATTTTCGTTTTTATTGTGCAGTGATTTTTTGGTTTGTGGTTTTAGGTGTACCAGGCGCGGTGCTTTATGCACTAGTTCGAACCTTTGCAGACAAGGTAAGGGACGATCACAGTGTTGTCTATGCTAAACGTTTTAAACTGATTCATAGCTTACTGTTTTGGCTCGATTGGTTACCAGCACGTGTTGCTAGCTTTGGTTATTTAGTGATTGGTAACTTTAATAAAGGCACCAGTTGTTGGTTGAAGTATGTGCTCGACTTTTCAGTTAGTAACCGAAAAGTCGTTACGCAAACCGCACTTGCTGCTGAGCAAATAGAGCAACAACATTTTGGCTGTACTTACGAAGCCACCTGCATGATGAAACTTGTAAAAAGAAATGTATTGTTCTTTTTAGTGATTATTGCAGCACTTACTTTATTTGGTGGTTTGGCGTAGTAGATTGTAGGAATGACTTTATTCATAAATTGCTCTGTTAGTGCACTTCTATTGAGTTCTGATTTTTCAGCACTGAAGTGCATCCTACCTGTACTTGCTTCCAAGTCATTCAAATAGACTAACATCTACTATCTGATGACTAAATGCTTAGATGTAATACCTAGTGCTTACCTATCTGGTCTGACCATTTATTTTTTATTGTTTTTTCCTTCAGAAAAAGTCACTTTAATCCATACTGTTTAATCTTTAAGCGAATTGCGTTAGGGTGTTATTAGTCTTAAATCGCACTGAAATTGACAGAAATACGGGTTTTTGATAACGTATGCCTCAATTTGGTATGACCAATTTACCTTTTTGGTCAAGGCACAAAGTTAAGTACCCGATATTTATAGGGTTAATGCATAACAATGCGGACGTTAATAAATGTCTTTAAAGATTAAAGCAGCAAAATTATCTGATGTTATTTTACAGCAACTTGAGAATATGATTCTCGAGGGATCGTTAGCGCCAGGTGAAAAGCTGCCTCCGGAACGTGAGCTTGCGAAACAATTTGAAGTGTCGCGACCTTCACTGCGTGAGGCAATCCAAAAGCTAGAAGCAAAAGGCTTGGTGACACGTCGCCAAGGCGGCGGAACCTTTGTAAAAAATCAACTTGAAGAGGGGCTCACTGATCCGCTTTTTGATTTGATCAGTAAGCATCCAGAATCACAATTTGATTTACTTGAATTTCGTCATGCCCTTGAGGGGATCGCGGCTTATTACGCGGCTATGCGTGGTACCACCAATGACTTTAAAAAAGTAAAACAAAGCTTTGATAATATCGCGCTTGTTAACGATGACATTGTGCAAAAAGCAAAAGCCATTAATGCATTCCATTTTAGTGTGGCTGAAGCATCTCATAACGTGGTGTTACTACATCTAGTCAGAGGGATGCAGGCTTTACTAGAGCAAAATGTATTACAGAATTTAACTGTACTGTTAAAAAAACCACAGATCAGCCAACAGCTTGCAGAGCATAGGCGACTGTTGATGGATGCGGTTATTGAAGGAAACCCAGAGCAAGCACGTCTTGCTAGTAATGCTCATTTAGCCTTTATCGAAGAAGCCTTACTTGAGGCTGGCAAAGAGCATTCGCGGATTGAACGTAGTTTAAGACGCACCAAACAACATTAAGCAAGTGATTAGCTAAGTTTAGTTAACTACTTAATTTAAGATTTATTAAAATAATTAGTATTTTAAACATAAGGAAACCTCCATATGTCTGAAGTCAATAAAATTGACGTAGACGCGCTAGAAACACAAGAGTGGTTACAAGCCCTTGAATCTGTTGTGCGCGAAGAAGGTGTAGAACGAGCTCAATATTTACTTGAGCAAGTGTTAGAGCAAGCCCGTTTAGACGGTGTTGATATGCCTACTGGCACGACTACTAACTACGTTAATACCATTCCGGTAGATCAAGAGCCTGCTTACCCAGGTGACGTAAACATTGAACGTCGTATTCGTTCAATCATCCGTTGGAATGCGATCATGATCGTATTACGTGCGTCGAAAAAAGATCTAGACTTAGGCGGCCATATGGCGTCTTACCAGTCTTCTGCTGCATTCTATGAAGTGTGTTTTAACCACTTCTTCAAAGCACCAAACGATGTAGACGGCGGTGACTTAGTGTATTACCAAGGCCATATTTCTCCTGGTATCTATGCACGTGCATTTGTTGAAGGTCGTTTAACAGCTGAGCAGCTTGATAACTTCCGTCAAGAAGTTGATGGTAAAGGTCTTCCTTCATACCCACACCCTAAATTAATGCCTGAATTCTGGCAGTTCCCTACAGTATCTATGGGTCTTGGTCCGATTGCATCAATCTACCAAGCGCGTTTCCTAAAATACCTAGATGGTCGTGGTTTAAAAGACACTAAAAACCAACGTGTATACGCTTTCTTAGGCGATGGTGAGATGGATGAGCCAGAATCACGTGGTGCAATCTCATTTGCTGCGCGTGAGAAGCTAGATAACCTATGTTACCTAATCAACTGTAACTTACAGCGTTTAGATGGCCCAGTAATGGGTAACGGCAAGATCATTCAAGAGCTTGAAGGTCTATTCAAAGGCGCTGGCTGGAACGTGATTAAAGTTGTATGGGGTAGCGGTTGGGATATCCTACTAGCCAAAGATACAACAGGTAAATTACTGCAGTTAATGAACGAAACCATTGACGGTGATTACCAAACATATAAAGCGAAAGATGGTGCATACGTTCGTGAGCACTTCTTTGGTCGTTACCCAGAAACAGCAGCACTTGTTGCTGATATGACTGATGAAGAAATTTTCGCACTTAAGCGTGGTGGTCATGAGCCATCAAAACTTTACGCTGCATTCAAAAAAGCGGAAGAAACCAAAGATCGTCCAACAGTAATCCTAGCTAAAACTGTAAAAGGTTATGGCATGGGTGATGCAGCTGAAGGTAAAAACATCGCGCACCAAGTTAAGAAAATGGACATGACACACGTTGAGCACTTACGCTCACGTTTAGGTCTTCAAGATTTGGTTTCTGATGAAGAAATTAAAGACCTTCCATATCTTACACTTGAAGAAGGTTCTGAAGAGTACAAGTATCTTCACGCACGTCGTGAAGCACTGCAAGGTTACACGCCTAAGCGTATTGCTAAGTTCTCTGAAAAGTTAACATTACCTGAAGTTGACGCGTTCAAGCCGCTACTTGAAGAGCAAAAACGTGACATCTCAACAACAATGGGCTTTGTACGTGCACTTAACGTGTTACTAAAAGACAAAGGCATTGGTAAAAACATCGTTCCTATCATCGCTGATGAAGCGCGTACGTTTGGTATGGAAGGTTTATTCCGTCAAATCGGTATTTACAACCCGCATGGCCAAAACTATACGCCGCAAGACCGTGACATTGTTTCTTACTACAAAGAAGCGACATCAGGTCAGGTACTACAAGAAGGTATCAACGAGTTAGGTGCAATGTCATCATGGGTTGCTGCTGCAACATCTTACAGCACTAACGACTTACCGATGATCCCATTCTACATCTACTACTCAATGTTCGGTTTCCAACGTGTAGGTGATATGGCGTGGATGGCTGGTGACCAACAAGCACGTGGTTTCTTACTAGGTGCGACAGCTGGTCGTACTACACTTAACGGCGAAGGTTTACAGCACGAAGATGGTCATAGCCACATTCTTGCCAACACTGTACCTAACTGTATTTCTTATGATCCGACATTCGCATACGAAGTAGCAGTAATCATGCAAGACGGTATCCGTCGCATGTACGGTGAAGACCAAGAAAACGTGTTCTACTACCTAACGCTAATGAACGAAAACTACCATCAACCAGCAATGCCTGAAGGCGCTGAAGAAGGTATTCGTAAAGGTATCTACAAACTTGAAACTGTGGCTGGCGAGAAAGCAAAAGTACAGTTACTAGGTTCAGGTACAATCATGATGGAAGTGCGTAAAGCGGCACAAATCCTAAGCGAAGAATATGGCATTGGTTCAGATGTATTCTCTGTAACGTCATTCAACGAGTTAACACGTGATGGTCAAGATGTTGAGCGTTTCAACATGCTTAATCCTGAAGCAGAACAAAAGACTGCTTACATCACAAATGCATTAACAGATGCAGTAACTGTTGCAGCAACAGACTACATGAAGAACTACGCAGAACAAGTTCGTTCATTTGTTCCAAGCAGCAACTATAAAGTGTTGGGTACAGATGGTTACGGTCGTTCTGATAGCCGTGAAAACTTACGTCGTCACTTCGAAGTTAATGCGGGCTATGTTGTGGTTGCAACATTATCAGAGCTTGCTAAACGTGGTGAAGTTGAGAAGTCAGTGGTTGTTGAAGCAATCAAGAAGTTCGACATCGACACAAACAAAGTTAACCCGCTATACGCATAAGAGGTTCCAATGAGTATTGAAATTAAAGTACCAGATATCGGTGGCGATGAAGTTGAAGTAACCGAAATCCTTGTTAGCGTTGGTGATAAGGTTGAGGTTGATCAGTCGTTATTAACGGTTGAAGGCGACAAAGCATCAATGGAAGTACCTGCTGCACAAGCAGGTACGGTCAAAGAAATAAAAGTGGCTGAAGGTGATACGGTAACAACGGGTTCACTTATCATGATCTTCGAAGGTGAAGAACAAGCAGCTGCACCAGCACAAGCTAAAGAAGAAGCTAAAGAAGAGCCAACTAAACAATCTTCAGCTTCTGCAACGCAAGAAGTTAATGTACCAGATATCGGCGATGATGAAGTTGAAGTAACTGAAATCATGGTTGCGGTAGGTGACACGGTTGAAGAAGAGCAATCTTTATTAAGCGTTGAAGGCGATAAAGCATCAATGGAAGTACCTGCGCCATTTGCTGGTACTGTTAAAGAGATCAAAATCGCAACTGGCGATAAAGTAAAAACTGGCTCTTTAATCTTCGTTTTTGAAACGGCATCAAGCGGCTCTGAAGCACCTGCAGCAGAATCAACTCAAGCAGAATCAGCTTCAGCAGAAGCTGCTCCTGCTTCATCTGGCACTAAAGAAGTAAACGTGCCAGATATAGGTGGTGATGAAGTTGAAGTAACCGAAGTGATGGTTGCTGTTGGCGATAAGGTTGAAGAAGATCAATCAATCTTAAACGTTGAAGGCGATAAAGCATCAATGGAAGTACCAGCACCATTTGCCGGTACAGTTAAAGAAATCAAAGTAGCAGCTGGAGATAAAGTATCAACTGGCTCACTTATCTTTGTATTTGAAGTAGCCGGTAGTGCACCCGCTGCAGCTGAACCTGCTCCTGCAAAAGCTGAAGCCGCTCCTGCTGCAAAAGCACCAGCAGCTGAAAAGCCTGCATCAGCACCTGCAAGCAACGAAGGTTTTGCAGATAACAAAGCGTATGCACATGCATCACCAGTTGTTCGTCGTTTAGCGCGTGAGTTCGGTATTAACCTAGCAAACGTAAAAGGTACGGGTCGTAAGAATCGTGTTGTTAAAGAAGACGTACAAAACTACGTAAAAGACCTTGTGAAGAAAGTTGAGTCAGGTCAACTATCTGCAGGTAAAGGTAATGCGGGTGGCGGTGAGTTAGGTCTTATCCCTTGGCCTAAGGTTGATTTTGCTAAGTTTGGTGAAATCGAAGAGAAGAAACTTTCTCGTATTCAGAAGCTATCAGGTGCTAACTTACACCGTAACTGGGTGCAAATCCCGCATGTTACACAGTTTGACGAAGCGGATATCACAAGCCTTGAAGCATTCCGTAAAGAGCAAAACGCGCTTGCTGAGAAGAAAAAGCTGGGTGTTAAAATCACACCACTTGTGTTTGTGATGAAAGCGGCGGCGAAAGCACTTGCTGAATTCCCAACGTTTAACTCTTCACTGTCTGAAGACGGCGAAAGCTTAATCTTGAAGAAGTACATCAACATTGGTGTTGCGGTTGATACACCAAACGGCTTGGTTGTTCCAGTATTCAAAGATGTTGATAAAAAAGGCATCATTGAACTTTCTCGTGAATTAATGGAAATTTCAGCTAAAGCACGTGACGGCAAGCTAACTTCATCTGATATGCAAGGCGGTTGTTTCACAATCTCAAGCCTTGGTGGTATCGGTGGTACAGCGTTCACGCCAATTGTGAATGCGCCAGAAGTTGCTATCTTGGGTGTATCTAAGTCAGAAATGAAACCTAAGTGGAACGGCAAAGAGTTTGAACCTAAATTAATGGTTCCATTATCAATGTCATACGACCATAGGGTTATTGACGGTGCACTAGCAGCACGCTTTACTGTGACGCTAGCAAGCTACATGAGCGATATTCGTCAATTGGTGATGTAATCGTCTCATAATTTATAAGAATCAAATCCCAGCAAGGTGTTTTTTGCTGGGATTTTTACCATTGGCAATGATACAATCTTTGCCATAGAACAATCTTGGTATAGATATCTGCTCTCCCTTTCTGCCTTGCAGAAACATGGCAGTTAAACTTAGGGGCAGTGTCCCGTTCAAACATTTAAGGTAATAGCATGAGCAACGAATTAAAAACTCAAGTTGTTGTACTAGGCGGTGGTCCTGGTGGTTATTCTGCGGCTTTCCGTGCTGCTGACTTGGGCTTAGAAGTAACATTGGTAGAATCTCGCAACACATTAGGCGGTGTATGTCTAAATGTGGGTTGTATTCCTTCAAAAGCACTTTTACACGTAGCTAAAGTGATTGATGACGCTGCAGAAATGTCATCTCACGGCGTTACTTTTGGTAAGCCTGAAATCGACCTAGACAAAATCCGTGATTGGAAAGAGTCTGTAATCGGTCAATTAACTGGCGGCCTAGACGGCATGGCTAAAATGCGTAAAGTGAAAGTAGTTAATGGCTACGGTAAATTCACTGGTAGCAACACACTAGCTGTTGAAGGTGAAGACGGTACAACAACGATCACATTTGATAATGCTATTATCGCTGCAGGTTCTCAACCTGTTAATTTACCTTTCATCCCTGAAGATGACCGTGTAATTGACTCAACAGGTGCACTAGAGCTTAAAGACGTTCCTGAAAAACTACTAGTTTTAGGTGGTGGTATCATCGGTCTTGAGATGGGTACTGTATACCGTGCGCTAGGTTCTGAAATCGACGTAGTTGAATTTGCTGATCAATTAGTACCAGCAGCTGATAAAGACGTTATCAAGATCTACCAAAAATACGTTAAGAACAAGTTCAACGTAATGCTTTCTACTAAAGTAGTTGGCGTTGAAGCGAAAGAAGACGGTCTATACGTTTCATTCGAAGGCAAAAACGCACCAGCTGACGCAGTACGTTACGACAAAGTACTTGTAGCTGTAGGTCGTACACCTAACGGTAAATTACTTGACGCTGATAAAGCAGGCGTTAACGTTGATGAGCGTGGTTTCATCAATGTTGATAAGCAGCTTAAAACAAACGTTGATCACATCTTCGCTATCGGTGATATCGTTGGTCAGCCAATGCTTGCGCACAAAGCAGTTCACGAAGCTCACGTTGCTGCAGAAGTTATCTCAGGTCAGAAACACTTCTTCGATCCTAAGTGCATTCCTTCAATCGCATACACAGATCCAGAAATCGCATGGGTTGGTGTAACTGAGAAAGAAGCTAAAGAGCAAGGCTTAAACATCGAAACTGCGGTATTCCCATGGGCTGCTTCTGGCCGTGCAATCGCTTCAGCACGTACTGAAGGTCAAACTAAGCTAATCTTCGATAAAGACTCAGGTCGCGTTATCGGTGGTGCTATGGTTGGTATCAACGCAGGTGAAATGTTAGGTGAAATCGGCCTAGCAGTTGAAATGGGCGCAGACGGTGAAGACCTAGCGTTAACTATTCACGCTCACCCAACGCTAAACGAATCAATCGGTCTAGCTGCTGAAATCTTCGAAGGTTCAATCACTGACCTTCCAAACAAAAAAGCAGTTAAAAAGAAGTAAGTTCTTTTAATGAATAGCTTTAAAAAACCCAGCTTAGGCTGGGTTTTTTGTATTTAGATTGGAGCAACAAAAAACCGTGTTTGTTATTACAAGCACGGTTTTTGTTATTAAGAGCTCGGGTTACTTATGGTAGCTTAAGCAGGTTTCAACTTCATTTTTAGAGCCTAAGATCACCGCCACTCGCTGGTGGATGGCATCAGGTTGAATCTCCATGATGCGCTCAGTACCTGTAGAGGCAATACCGCCAGCTTGCTCAATTAGCATTGCCATTGGGTTTGCTTCGTATAATAAACGTAATTTGTTTGGTTTGTTTGGATCTTTCGTGTCTGTTGGGTACGTGAAGATACCACCACGGCATAATACACGATGAACATCCCCCACCATTGCAGCAATCCAGCGCATATTGAAGTTACGGTCGCGCGGGCCTGTGTCACCGGCTAGCAAATCGTTAATATAATTTTGCATCGCAGGTTGCCAATGGCGTTGATTTGAAGCATTGATAGCAAATTCGCTGGTCTCTTCTGGGATTTTTGCAAACTCTTGCGTTAATAAGAAGGTGCCGTGAGTTTTATCTAAAGTGAAAAAGCGCGTGCCTTTACCTGTGGTAAGAGCCAATACGGTTGATGGGCCATATAACACGTAACCTGCCGCAACTTGGTTCTTACCTGGTTGCATAAAGATACTAGGGTCAGCTGGATCAGAGCCTTCAGGCGCCGCCATAATTGAGAAAATCGTACCAACGAGCGAGTTGATATCAGTATTTGATGAACCGTCAAGTGGGTCGAATGCAACAATGTAGTTGGCATTTGGATTACCTGCAACAGTGAAGTCTTCTTCTTCAGAGGCAATGGCTTTTACGTAGCCCGATTCTAATAAAATATCTTTTAAAAGTTGGTTAGTTAGAACGTCGAGTTTTTTCTGTGTTTCACCCTGAATGTTTTCGTCTAGGGTTGAGCCTAATACGCCAGATAGGGCGCCTTGACCAACACGAAATGAAATCTCTTTACATGCCGCAAGTACCGTTCTGATCAATGAGATCAGTTCACGAGGGCAACCATCTTCTAACAATACCGGTGGGAGTCTACGCATTCTATTTTCCTGATAACGTTGTAGCCAGACATTTTTAGTGTGAGAGAGAATGTCTTAGCAAGCGCTGAATTTCGTCTTAAATAGCTGATTTTTATAAACGGTACTTTATACTGCTTAATACCTATACAGTATTTAAAACGCGAATAACAAAGATAAGATTATGCAAAAAATACCATTACTACGATATCTGCTCTTAACTGTGCTACTTACTATGATAACTCAAGCACACGCAGCAATTAAGTCTATAAATGATTTTACTGAAAAAATGACTCATTTTTCGGGCTATTTTTCATTTTATTACGATACAGAAAACGGCAAATTGTACCTTGAGGTGGATAAACTCGATCAGCAATTTTTATTACAACAAAGCCTACCTTACGGTGTTGGCTCAAACGATATTGGCTTAGATCGTGGTCAGTTAGGTGATACTCACTTGGTACAGTTTGAGCGTTTTGGTGATAAGGTGATGCTAAGAGCCATTAATACTTATTACCGCGCTAACACTAATAATCTTGCGGAACAACAAAGTATTAAAGAAGCATTCGCATCAAGTATTTTAGCGGGTTTTAGTGTTGTTGCTCAATCAGACACTGCTGTATTAGTTGATTATACACCTTACCTATTAAGCGATGTTCATGGTGTGAGCCGCCGTTTATCGGCAACCGGGCAAGGAAGTTTTAACTTAGATAGCAACCGCAGTGCAGTTTATTTAGCGCGTTCAAAAGCATTTGAAAAAAATACAGAATTAGAAGCCGTGCTTACTTTTCAAGGAAATAACCCGGGTAAGTATGTTCGCCAAGTGAGTGCCGACCCCTATGCGCTGACAGTGCATATGCATCATTCATTAATTGAGTTACCTGATGATAATTACACCCCGCGCAAATTCCATCCTCAAGCAGGTTTTTGGAGCATTGAGCATAAAGATTATGCGGCTGCGCTGGGTGAGTCTATGTATGTACGTTACATCCCACGTCATCGTTTAGCGAAAAAAGATCCGAGCTTACCAATCAGCGAACCCGTTGAACCGATTGTTTATTATTTAGATCCTGGCGTACCTGAGCCAGTTAAAACAGCGTTACTTGATGGTGCTAAATGGTGGAATGATGCATTTAGTGCAGCAGGCTACAAGAATGCTTTTATCGTTAAAGTATTACCTGATGATGCAGACCCTATGGATGTGCGCTATAACGTGATCCAATGGGTGCACCGTGCAACACGTGGCTGGTCGTATGGCAGCTCTGTGATTGACCCGCGAACAGGCGAAATTATCAAAGGTCATGTGACACTCGGGTCACTGCGTGTTCGTCAAGACATCCTAATTGCAGAAGCATTAGCTGCTCCATACTTTGAAGGCAATGAAGTGGCTAAGCGTTTACAAGCCATGGCACTTGATCGTATTCGTCAATTAAGCGCCCATGAAGTAGGGCATACTTTAGGTATTTCGCATAACTTTGCAGCGTCAGTGGCTGACAGAGCCTCTGTAATGGATTATCCACATCCGTTACTGAGCTTTAATGAGCAAGGTAAGTTAGATGTAAGCCGAGGCTATGCTGCTGGTATGGGCGTTTGGGATACTCAAGTGATTAAATACGGCTATAGTGATTTCACTAATCAAGATGAAGCACAGCAATTGGCCGCAATTTTAGCTGAAAACAAAAGTAAAGGGCTGGAGTTTATCTCAGACAGTGATGCCCGCGCTCAAGGTGGTGCTCACCCAACTGGCCATTTATGGGATAACGGTAGTTCACCGAGTGATGAGCTAATGCGTGTACTTGATGTTCGTAAACAAGCGCTGACGAGCTTTGGCATTGAGAACATCAAAACGGGCACTGCTTTATCGCAACTAGAAGAAATGCTGGTGCCACTTTATTTATTCCACCGTTACCAAGTAGAAGCTGCGGTTAAACTAATTGCTGGTGTGAATTACGAGTACGAAGTGCGCGATGGCTCACAGCCTAAAGGGGCGCAGGTTGTTGCAAAGCAAACACAACAAGCGGCAGCCGATGCAGTGCTTGCTACACTAAAAGCCGAGAACCTTGTTTTACCTGAGTCGGTATTAGCGCTTATTCCACCAAAAGCGTATGGTGAATCTAAGTCACGGGAGAGCATTGTTGGTCGCACAGGACTAACGCTTGATGCTATGGCACTGCCTGAGGTGGCTGCTGCACATAGTTTGAATCTACTTTTTAATAGCCAACGCATTAACCGCTTAGCGCAGCAGCAAGCAAGAAGCGATGCATTTTATGGTTTAGATGCGCTATTAGCGCAAACTTATCAGCAAGTTTTTGAGCAAAAAATTGCTTCAGGGATGGCAGGTAAAATTAGCCAGCGTGTGCAGCTTTTAACAGCGAAACAGTTTGCCGATTTAGTCGCAAGCAGCGAAGTCGCACCCGAGGTACAAGCCCAACTTCGTTACTACTTAGCTAAACTAGCAAAGAGTTATCAGCAAGAATCAATGCTAGGCAGCGCATCAGTTGGTAACAGTGCATTCAAGCAATATTTAAGCGAGCAAATCAGTCACTTTTTAGAAAGTGGTGAATGGCCTGCCAACTTTAAAGTGTTGCCAATGCCACCGGGTTCACCAATTTAACCCTCCTGTGTTTTAAGGCGCCTAGCACAGCTAGGCGTTTTACTTGCATAAAACTGGATATTTGCTAATCTAGCGGCCTTCCTTTTTTGTCTTATTGAGGTGTATATGGCGTTCTTTTCTCGCTCGTTGTTGGCAGCGGCCATTACATTCTCTAGTTTTTCCAGCTACGCTACCCTTGAAAAAAAACAATGTGATGTTGAGCTTAGTCATGGCTTAATTATTACTGACGATGTTATTCGTATCGTTGATAAAGGTCAGACACGGGTACAAATTAATAACGATAAGCAATTATTTATTCGTGGTTACTGGGTTGATTTGAGCCCCGAAGAAAGCAAAGTTGTTGAACAGTTTAGCCGTGGTATCAGACAAACCGTCCCAGAGCTAGTAGACCTTGCGACTGATGGTGTAAATCTCGGTTTAAGTGCGATTGAACAGGTCGTTGAAGGTATGTCAGATAAAGAGCCTGAAGTACTAAAAACTCAGCTGCAATATGTTGAACGTGCGCTGATGGATAAGTTTAAGCGTGGCGATGACTTTTTCTTTATTGCTCCGCAGTCGCTGTCGAAAATCGATGATTTCTTCACTAAGGAAATTAGCCAAAAAATTCACTCCGCAGTTCACGGTTCACTGGGGGCTATTTTAGTGTCGCTGGGGGATGCGTTTAAATCGCGCGAAGGGAATATCGAAGATCGTATCAACGATATGGGACAGCGAATGGATATCATCTCAAAAGAAATTGATAAATCACTGCAAAAAAAAGCAGAGCAGCTTGAGATGAAAGCTTCTGAGTACTGTGAATGTTTAAACTCTTTAGATGTAACTGAATCAAGGTTACAAAAAATAGTGCCTGGAATGGCAGATTTTGACTTAGTGCAAATTAAGTCATAGCCTTTTTTAAAGATAAAAAAACCGTGTTTTGAACACGGTTTTTTTGTTTGTGTTTATGCTTATTAAACTTTAAACGCATCGACCGATAATCGAAGCTCTTCTGCTAACTTAGCAACTTCTGAGCTTGAGATGTTAGTTTGGTTTGCGCCTTCAGCGGTTTGCTCTGCAATTGCCACGATAGACTCCAATCGTTCACTGATCTCTTGAGATACTTGTTGTTGCTCATGAGCCGCAGTGGAAATTTCTTCACTTACATTGTGCGCTTGAGCAACAGCTGCAGTAATTGAGTCTAGTGCAGTGTTGGCAAGATCTGATTGCTCAACGCATGATTCAGCTTGTTGTTTACCTTTAGACATTGCTGCTACAGCAGCTTCTGCGCCTACTTGCAGAGATTCAATCATTGCTTGAATTTCTTGGGTCGACTCTTGTGTTTTACTTGCTAGTGAACGTACTTCGTCTGCTACAACCGCAAAACCACGACCTTGTTCACCGGCACGTGCCGCTTCTATAGCCGCGTTGAGTGCAAGGAGGTTAGTTTGTTCAGCAATGCCACGAATTACATCTAAAATACCGCCAATTGACGCGCTGTCTTTGTGTAACTGATTAATAACGTGTGATGCATCATCAACTTCACGCGCAAGTTGTTCTATGGTTGCTTTGTTTTGCGAAGAAATACCTTTAACACGATCAGCTTCTTTATCCGCATTTTTTATTTCGCTAAGTGCTTGTTGTGCACTGCTGCTTACTGCTTGTGATGTGCTGCTCATTTCAGTGGTTGCAGTGGCTGCTTGTTCAACTTGTGCTTGCTGATTGCGAATTGCTTGGCTAGATTCCTCAGTGATCGCAGAAGTCTCTTCTGATGCGGCAGCAAGTTGCGTAGAACGAGAAATAATACCTTGAATAAGTGTTCGTAAACTTTCAATCAGGGTATTACAACTACGAGACAATTCACCGAATTCATCTTTTGCTGAATCATCTAAACGTTGCGTCATGTCGCCGCTGGCAACGATATCAAGAATACGATTCACCTCAAGCAGAGGTTTCGTGATACGGTTAACCGTAATGACTGCGACAACAATAGCAATTAAGGTCGCAATAGCCATCGCAATCCATGTCCAGATTGTCGCTGTCGATACATTACCACTCACATCTTGTTGTAGATCAAATGCTAAGACAGTTGCTTCGTTTACAAGATCTCTTAACTGCTTTAATGCTTCGGTGGTTGAGTTTTCCGCGTTAGCAAGTTCTGCTTGTGTTTGCGCTATGGCATCGATTAAGCGCTTTTTGTTGGCTGATAAACTGTTGTTACCACGCACATTGTTAGCCAAAGATTCAAAGTAATTATTTAAATCATTGTATAGTCCAGCGTTGTTATCAATAATTGCTGGGCGAATAAGACCAAGGCTTCGCTCAATCTCTTCTAGGTAATATACTTGCTCATTTTTAATGATATCGAGGGTATTTAGCGTTTTCACCGTAAGCATATCAGTGCTGTTTGTAACCACTGACTGGAAGTTGTTTTCCATGTTGTTGGCGGCTTGGTAGGCGCGAGAATGGTTTTCTTCAAGACCGTCAATATCAATGATATCAAGAACTACTGAGTTCGCATCTTCTGCGCTAATTTCTATATTCTCAAGCTGGCTTGCGAGTGTTTTGTTTAAATCGAGTTGTGTTTTCTTATCAGCAAATAAATTTTCGACAGATTTATTGAATCGCTTGTAGGTCTGCTCAACTTGTTGGCTGCTGCTTTTTAATTCAGGATCATCGCTGACAATGCGTTGTAACTCTTGATAAGAGCTATCATAACGTTTTTTCTGTTCATTAAAGCGATTACGTATTGTTGTTAGTTCTTCTTGTGATGATGTATAAAAACTGGCTTGTGCAGCTTTACTCATTAAAATAAATTCGACCTGCAGCTCGTAGCTTTTATCAAGCGCTGGTAGCGACAGCTGATTAACACGCTGCGTTGATTGATCAATATTGGTAATTCTGACCAACGAGTTACCACCAATAAAAAGCAGGAGCAAGGTAATGACAATAAAGCCACCCCAAATACGCTGTCTAACGGTCAAGTTCATATGTAATTCCACAAAATAGTACTAATCAACACTTATCGGCAAGGTTGCCAATTAGTTAAGTATTTAAATTTAAGTAGCTTTAATTTAAATTTACTTTAATTGTATAAATCTAACAGATGTTCAGTTATTTTTCAGTTTATTTAGATAAAAGAATGAGAACTTTCTGTGTGGTACTTATTTTTACTTAGTTCCATTAGTGTCATAGCACCTCCCCATACACAGCCTGTGTCGAGGGCATGAATATTTTTATATTCAACCTTTCCTTCTAGAGCAGCCCAGTGGCCAAATGTAATCTGTTGTTTTAATTTCAGAATATTTGGATGCTCAAACCAAGGAATAAATGAAGTATCGATACTTGTATTGGTTTTATTCTTTAAATCTAACTTGCCATCGTGGTCGACAAACCGCATCCGAGTAAAATAATTAACGATGTAGCGAAACTTTTCCTCATTGCTTAAAGATTTTAACCACTCAAGCGGGTGAGGATCATACATATGCGTAAAATAATGATGCGCATCGTCACCTTGGTAACAGGATTCGGCGAAGCGAGCACGTTTGAGGGCTTTTTTGACTGACCAGTTAGGGTTTAGCCCCGCATGACTGATAAACATATTATAGTTTTCAAGCCAAATAGCTAAAGGTTGTTGCTGTAAAAATTGAATATAATCAGCGCGTTTTGAGCTATTAAAAAGCGGTTCTAATTTATCTTTAGGATTGGCTGGCTTATTCAAATGGTGACAGGCAATCAGATGCAGATCATGATTGCCTAATGTAATGCTAACACTACCTTGCATGCTATATAGCCGCTCAAGACACGCAAGTGAATCAGGACCTCTTGCGACTATATCACCCACTAAATATAAATGATCTTGGCTAGGGTTGAAGTTAACACGTTTTAGTAACGCATCAAACTCAGTAAAACAGCCTTGTAGATCACCTATTGCGTAGTCAGCCATGCTTACCTAATGCAGTATATTTGGACGTGCTAAACGAAACACTTCGATAGGCGCTTCGAACTCAGTGCCAAACTCATTGCGCATTGTGTAGTGGCCCTGCATCGTGCCCACAGGAGTATCGAGAACTGCTCCGCTGGTGTATTTATAGCTTTCTCCAGGGGCAATTGTTGGCGTTTCACCAACAACCCCTTCACCTTGTACTTCGACTTCTTTGCCGTTGGCATCGGTAATTAACCAATAGCGACTTAAAAGTTTTGCACTGCATAAGCTGTGGTTTTTAATGGTGATTGAGTAAGCAAAAACGTATTTATCTTGTTCAGGCTCTGATTGGCCTTCAACATAGAAGGTCTCAACAGAGACCTTAATTGGCGAACCTAAATTACTGCTTGTTGTCATAAATCCAATTAGCTATATCAATAAATTGTTGTAAAGACAGGCTTTCTGCGCGAAGCGTAATATCAATACCTATGCCAGTTAACTCTTCAGCTGTAAGTAAGTTAGATAAACTATTACGCAGTGTTTTACGGCGTTGGTTAAACGCTTCTAAACAGACTGTATTTAAAAGTTTGGTACTCTTTGCTGTACGTTGCTCAGGTTTTTTAGGGATCAAGCGGATCACTGCTGAGTCAACTTTTGGTGCGGGCTTAAAGCACTCAGGTGGCACATCAATCACTGGCATCGCATGACAGTAATATTGTGTCATCACACTTAAACGGCCAAAAGCTTTGCTGCCCGGGCCTGCGACCATACGTTTGACCACTTCTTTTTGCAGCATAAAGTGCATGTGCTCAACGTTGTCTGCAAATTCAAATAAGTGGAATAACAACGGAGTTGAAACGTTGTAAGGTAAGTTACCAAATATTTTTAGTTTTTCATCCGCTTTGATTAAGGTACTAAAATCAAACTTCATTGCATCACCTTGATGCACTGTAAGTTTTGGACCTAAAAATGGATGGCTTGTTAAACGCTCTGCTAAGTCTTTGTCTAACTCAACAACAGTTAAATGGCCACTTAAATCTGCAACAGGCTCAGTGATTGCACCAAGACCCGGGCCGATTTCTACTAAATTGTCTTCAGGTTTAGGATCGATAGCCGTGACGATTTTATCGATAATCATGTCATCGTTTAAAAAGTTTTGACCAAAACGCTTACGGGCGCGGTGTCCTAAATGTACTTTATCTGTCATTGATTCTGTGCTTTTTCATGGGCGAGCTTAATTGCTTCGCGGATCGCTAATTCAAAACTACCCACATCAGCAGTGCCTGTACCGGCTAAATCAAGTGCTGTGCCATGATCTACTGATGTGCGAATAAATGGCAAGCCAAGAGTGATATTGACTGATTTGCCGAAACCCTTGTATTTTAGCACAGGTAAGCCCTGATCGTGATACATTGCCAGCACTGCATCTGCTTGCGATAAATACTTATCTTGGAAAAGAGTATCAGCTGGTAAAGGGCCAATTAAATTCATACCTTGGTTATTTAAAAGCTCAAGGGTAGGTGTAATTGTGTCAATCTCTTCAGTGCCTAAGTGACCGTCTTCACCTGCATGTGGGTTTAATCCGCACACTAAAATACGCGGCTTCTCGATACCAAACTTTGTCTGTAAGTCATGGTTTAATATCGAGATAACTTTACTTAATCGTTCAACTGTAATGGCACGTGATACATACGCCAGTGGAATATGCGTTGTAACAAGTGCAACGCGTAAGCCTTCGGTTGCAAGAAGCATGACGACATCGGCAGTATTTGATTGCTGAGCAAAATATTCGGTGTGACCACTGAATGAAATACCTGCTTTATTGATAATGCCTTTATGTACTGGACCCGTCACAACAGCAGCAAAGGTTCCATCCATATTCTTTTCACTGGCGATACGTAAGGTATCAAGTACATATTGGCCATTAGCGTCATTTAAAACGCCAACTTCAACGTCTTCACCTAAATCGACTTGATGAAGGTAAACACTTCCAGCTGGTGTGTCGGTGGGAGCTTGCGTTTCGTCAAACTTAATTAGATTTAATTCTAACCCTAATAATTTTGCGCGCTGCTTTAACAGCGCACCATCAGCAATCACAACAAGCTGGGCATCCCAGTGATGTTGAGCTAATTTTATTAGTAAATCAGGGCCTATACCGGCCGGCTCACCGGGTGTTATTGCAATTCGTATAGTCATGATCGTTATTCTGCTGGGAAAATATCAACATGGGCTTGTTCGCGCATTTCTTGCTGCCAGTTGAAACTTTCTTCTTTAAATTTACGATTAAACAGCAGTTGATGCGCGCGGTTACGTTTAGCTTGCTCTGTTTTGTCTGCTACACGCTTATCAAGTAACTGCACAATGTGCCAACCGAATTGCGTTCTGAAAGGCTCACTGATTTCATTTTTATCAAGTGAAAGCAGAGTATTTTTAAACTCAGGTACATAAGTACTTGGATCAGTCCAATCGTACTCACCGCCTTTTAATGCAGAACCCGGGTCTTCAGAGTATTCTTTTGCTAGTTCAGCAAAGTCTGCCTTTCCTTCACGTAAGTCTTTAGCAAAGCCTTTTAGCATGTCACGCGCTTTTTCTTCGCTTAAGATAATTGATGGCTTGATTAAAATGTGACGTGAGCGAACTTCTGTTGTTTCAACCACTTGACGACCACGAACATCCTGAACTTTGATGATGTGGAAACCAGCACCTGAACGAAGCGGGCCAACAATATCGTCTTTCTTATGACCTTTCACTGCTTCAGCAAACAACGATGGCATTTCATTGATGCTCATCCAACCTAGTTGACCACCTTCAAGGGCTTTTGAGCCACTTGATGATGAGATAGCAATACGTTTGAATTCTTTACCTTCATTTAAAAATTCGATTACTTTGTCTGCACGTGTTTTTGCACTTGCGATTTCATCAGCTGTTGCATCGCTTGGGATATCAATCAGGATGTGACCAATGTCATACTCTTCGGCATTTTTACCTTGAGTTTCCATGATTTTTAATAAGTTATCGATTTCTTGTGGGCTAATGTAAATTCGACGATCAACATTGGCGCGAGTCACTTGCTGAGTCGTTATTTCTTTACGGATCTCTTCACGATACGCGGTGTAACTTTCACCTGCAGCCTCAATCGTACGACGTAAATCTGCAATCGTACCGCCTTGCTCACGGGCCATGTTTTCAAGTGTTTGGTCTAATTGAGAATCTGAGATTTCTAGACCCATACGCTCTGCAAGTTGCATCATAAGCGTTTGGTTTACTAAACGTTCAATCGCTTGAATACGTAGCGTGTCATCAGAAGGCAGTTGCTGGCCTTGCTCCGCTGCTTGAGTTTTAACACGGTTAATGATGGTGTCAACTTCACTTTGTAAAATAACACCTTGGTTAACAACCCCGACGACTTTGTCGATTTCGACAGGTTTTGCGAAAACATTTTGGCATAGGCCAACTGTTAATAATGCTGATGCAAATAGTTTTTTTAAATTCATACTTTTTCTAATACTCTTGCTAATAGTACTGCGGTACTAGTTATTAAGAAAATACGGTCTACGATAGCCAAAAATACCTTGTTGTAATAATTTTTGTGCATCATAACGGCTTTTACTTCCAAGCCCTTTTAATACGATATTGAAACCAATACTGGTATCAAAAGTAGCTTGCTCTTGACCAATCGCTTGATTCAAATCAGTTTCGATTTGACGACGGCCTGTGATTTGAAACGCCCAGCAGCAAGATTCATACTGAAGACCACTGAAAACCTCAATGCTACGACCACTTTCTAAATCGCGGTGGTAGCTACCAACAAACTGCCAATCTTGTGTTAGCGGAATGCTGGTGAATAGACCAACTTGCTCGATTGTATTGCCTGAGACATCATTTGCATAGCGATGGTTCAATTGTACGAGCTGTTTATCGTCACCTTTATAATCTAAGGTTATGTTTGATTGAATAATTTCTTTACCGTCAGTGTCATATTGAATACCACCCGATAAATACCAGCGACGGTGCCAATGTAACATGGTTTGCGCTGCAAACAAGGCATTGTAGTTAGTATCTGACTGAAGCCCTTGTGATGTTGGTTTAGCATCATTACTTAAATAAAATATTTGGCCGGCACTAAAATTAAACACTTCTTCGTTTTCATTACTGAATAAGCGAGTTGTGGCACCCAATGTGAATTGGTTTGCAGTGGCAATACGGTCGATACTTGAGAAACGACGGTCTCTAAATAAACCAAAAAAATCATCTTGTAATTTAGCTGTATCGTAAAGGCCAATGTTCGACTGGTCTTTATTTGGCGTATACAAGTACTGAATTTGTGGCTCAAGCGTTTGAATGCCATCTTTAAAGAAAAAGGCAGTTTCTCGCTCGAAGTTTAACTGGCTGTACAAGCGTACTTTAGGCATAGTACGTGTCACTCTCTCGTCGAAGTCGGTGCCTGTTAAATCACCATGCTGGTTATACTCAGTGTGGAGTAAGCTGAATTCAGATAAAAACGACCAAGCATATTCTTGATAGCCAAAACTTGCTTTTGGTTCAATGTGTAGTCTACTCGCTTCATCAATGATGGCTTTATCATTGGTAAAATAACTGAGCTCACCGTCAAGCGTTAAATCGATACCGTAGAAATCATAGGCATCCATTTGTGAAAAAGTAATTTGTGGTAACGCTGCATAGGATTCTTTGTGATCACCAAGTACTTCAAAACTCTGTAGTTTAATGTTTGTATGCCAAGTATCTCCCAAGTAAGTCAGTGAACCAGTACGGTATAACTGAGTGTCTGTGCGAGTTGCATAATTAGAGTTTAAGTCTGTTAGGTAGTTATCATCACTAACGTTAGTAATATCGATATTGCCGCGCCAGCTCTCACCAAAGTAACTTTGCTGTTGCCAGTGAAATAAATAACGTGAGTCAACATTGGGTTCTTCGTCATCTTTATCAAGATACTCGACCGCAACGAGGCCATTGTTTTGCTCAGTTAAATAACGAAACTCCCCAATCATTTGTAAGCCTCGTTTAGACATATAACGCGGCGTGATGGTGGCATCGTAATTTGGTGCAATGTTCCAGTAGTATGGCGTGATTGTTTCAATACCGTAACGACCAGAACTTGAGAAGTTAGGCGTTAATAAACCTGATTTACGGCGGTCGTCTAACGGAAACGTAAAATAGGGAATATAAAGAACCGGTGTGTCAAATACACGTAATACAGTATTGTGGGTTTCGCCCCAGCCATCTTCACTTGATAAGTCAATTTCGTCAGCTTCGATTGCCCATACGGGTGTTTCGCCAGGGCAAGTAGTAAAGCTTGCGTTCATCAGGTTTAAGCCAGACTCGTTGACTGTTAGTTTTTCTGCGCCACCATGACCAAGTTGGTCGGTGAGCTTATAATCAGCACCAAGCAAGCTTAATTCAGAATTATTTAAATCCGCATTGAGCCCAGAACTGTTAATTTGGCTTACTTTATCGCGATACACGATAGGGCCGGTTGCATTAAGTAACCCACGTTGTTTGTCAATCAGTGCACTTTGTGCGGACAAATTCATCGTTAGGGTGTTAATATCTACATTACCGGTAAATTCTGCGCTTTGGGTACCCAATAGTTCAATATCATCGGATTTGATATCGATCATATTAAGTTCAAGGCCAGGGAGCGGTTGCCAAGCTCTGGTTTGCATTGAAGTGCCACAAAAATTGTGTGCCAGTTCAGTTTCGGCGAACGATGGTGCGCTAAGTACGCTTAGCATCATTATGCCCCAGGTTTTGCTCATTTAATGACCTTAATGCTCTTTGGTTGGATATAAGCTAGACATAATAAAGGAAAACAATGGCAAATACAGTAATTGACTTAGTGAAAAATAGATATCTTACTAAATGAATCGTTATAAAAGTTTACAGCAGTTTTTAAATCCTCACTTTAAAGAGGATGAATATCAATTAGCCGCCATCACTGGAGATGCGAGCTTTCGCCGTTATTTCCGCGTAAATACAAGTGATCAGAGCTATATTGTCATGGACTCAGACCCCAACAAATTAGACAACACGCCTTACATAGAGCTCAACAAGGTATTTTCTAAGCACGGTTTTAAATTACCTAAAATTCTTCAGGCTGATGAAAAACAAGGTTTCTTTTTACTTAGTGATTTAGGCAATACACACTTGGCTGATTTACTCGGCGATGAAGATCGCACTTTACACTACAAACACCTAATAAAGTTAAGTGCGCAGTGGGCACAAATACCGCCAGCTCAATACATGAAAGTATTTGATGGTGAGTTTTTACAGTTTGAACTGAGTATTTTTAAAGAGTGGTTAGTTGATAACTTTATTGGTGAGCAACTTTCTGTTGCTGAGCAGCACATGTGGCAACAAGCTTGTGAGTTATTAGTTAACAATGCGCTTGAGCAACCGATTGTGACGGTGCATCGAGACTTCCATAGCCGCAATATAATGCGCACAGGGCAGCAATGGGCGATCATTGATTATCAAGATGCCGTACAAGGGCCTGTGTGCTATGACCTTGTTTCGTTATTAAGAGATTGCTACTTCAAGTTACCTGAGCAAGAGCTCGACTATCTTTTGCATTACGCATATGACGAGTTTAATCAGCAACAGTTATTGCAAGACACCTCATTTGCCATGTTTAAACGTTGGTTTGATTTAACCGGTGTACAGCGTCATTTAAAAGCTGCAGGCATATTTTGCCGCTTAAAACTTCGTGACGATAAGTCTGGTTATTTGAATAATGTACTGCCAACCCTTAAATACATTAGTAATGTAAGCAAAGAATACCCAGAGTTAACAGCACTTGGTCAGTGGATAGAACACACTGTTATTCCACGTACCAAGCTGCGCTTAACAAAAGAGATGAAATGAAAGCAATGATCCTAGCGGCTGGGCGCGGTAAGCGCATGATGCCGCTAACAGAAACAATGCCAAAGCCGATGCTTAGGATTAATGGTAAGCCATTATTAGAGCATCATATTAATAATTTACGTCAAGCAGGTATTACCGACATTGTCATTAACCTTGCATGGCAGGGCGACAAAATAACAGAGTATTTTGCTGATGGCTCGCAGTTTGGTGTATCGATCACTTACAGCCAAGAACAGGCGGGGGGGCTTGAAACCGCAGGTGGTATTATTCAAGCATTGCCGTTATTGGGTGAGCAATTTATTGTCATAAATGGTGATGTGTATACTGATTACGATGTGACTTCGTTGATGCAGCTTCATTTGCAAGCGGGAGAGGCGCACATTGTACTTGTTGAAAATCCTGCTCATAATCCTGATGGTGATTTTGCCCTTAGTCATTTAAGTCCTGATAGCCAAAAGTATACTTTTTCAGGTATAAGTCGTTACCACGTTGATTTTTTTAATGGTTTAACCGAAGGTGTTCGTCCACTTGGACCAATTTTGCGTGAAAAGCTCAGTGCACATCAAGTATCAACGGAGCTTTACTTAGGTCAGTGGGATGACATTGGCACACCAGCCAGATTAGACGAAATCAATCAGCGTTTCGCTTTGCAATAACAACAGAGGTTTGCCAATTATGTGGGGAAAAGTACTTGGTTTTTGTTTTGGCTTTATGTTTGGCAAGTTTATCGGTGCCTTACTAGGCTTATACTTAGGCCATATGTTCGATCGCAGCTTAAAACAAGACTTTGATAAAGCCGGTGGGTTTTCTGGTTTGTTTAAAGGCGATGATATTAACGAACGTCAAGCGCTTTTCTTTTCTAGTTGTTTTGCGGTGATGGGGCATATTGCCAAATCAAATGGTCGTGTTAGTGAAACTCATATTCGAGCTGCCAGTGTCTTTATGGACGAAATGAGGCTGTCGGGTGATGAGCGTCGTGAAGCACAAGATGCCTTTCGTAGTGGTAAAGAAACAGATTTTTCATTAAAAGAAACCGTTCATGACTTTAAAGAGCGCTTTGCTCGACGCCATGATTTATTGCAATTATTCCTCGAAATCCAAATTCAAATGGCCTTTTCTGATGGCCACCTTGCAGAGCAAGAAAAGCAGCTATTGCAAGAGGTGAGCAAGCAGTTAGGTATTTCGCGCACCCAGTTCGCATTTTTGTTAAAGCGCTACCAAGCCGAGTTTGCATTTCGCCAGCAACAACAGCGCTTTTATGAGCAGCAACGCCAACAAGGCCAGCAAAGTCGCAGCAGTTATAGTGAACAAAGAGGGCACAGTGTGCCACCTAATAATGGCATGAATCGCGCGCAAGCATTGGCTCTTTTAGGCTTAAACAGTGATGCTTCTGCACGAGATATTAAAGTTGCCTATCGAAAGCTCATGGCTCAGCATCACCCCGATAAATTAGTATCGCAAGGTTTACCAAAACACATGATGGAAGTAGCGGTAAAGAAAAGCCAAGATATTCAAGCGGCTTATGAGTATTTAAAAAAGGCGGCGTAAAAAGCCATCAATTTCTTTGAGTAGCCTTTCGTGCTGCTCTGGCTCTGAAGGCAAACCAAATAACTCTCTTTGTCGGTAGTCATATTTTGCGTGCTTTCTAACCCAACGTTTTCTATCTTTTACGCTTTGCAGTGTGTCAGGGTTACCTTCACTGTAAAAAATATCCAGTAATGGTGGGCTGATAGTTGAAAGCGTGGCATTAAGATGCTGGTTACGAATACTGTTAGGTAAATAGCTTCCTAAGCTAATAAAGGCATTTAGTTCGTTATTTGGAAAGCTAGCATAATGCTCAATCAATAGCCCCGCACTGGCACCTTGTGCCACCACAATAATATTGCCGCCTTCATCCATGGCACTGTTATACAAGGCATTGAATCTAGCAATTAACTTTAGTTTGTAATCATCAAGCACTGCTTCGCTAATATTTGGTTCACCAGTTACAAAATGAGGTGCTTGTTGTGTTTTAGCTGGTGGAGCTGAGTCAGCTTGCTGGTCATTTTGTGTTGTTGACTCAGTTTCAGAATTCTCAATGGGCTCTGGCATCGTTATATCAGCAGGGTGCCAGTCAATGTCAGGCATGGTCATGGCAAGGGTCGCATAGCCAATTTCATTTAACTGCTTACGTAAAAAGTTGATTCCGGCATTATTAGTTGGAACATGCTGCCAATCAGGAATAATGAGTACAATTCCGCGTTGACTCGCTGCCATAGATTGGCGATATAAACTAATAAACTCATCTTCACCGGCAAGCAGAGTCCGTACTTCATCACTTGGTAAAAAGCGTTGAATATCGTTAGTGACCAAACTTGACCAAGGGGTGGGTTTAATAAAATCGGCAGCATTCACATTACCCATCAACGCAAAACAGGCTGCGTAAACTAAGCAATGTGCGGGTTTTAACTTCATGCCGAAATTTCCTGAGTCTTAAATTAAATCAGTGATTAAATTAACTATCGGCAGTGTTGGTAAAATATTTAGCTAATTGTCTTAAAACTCAGGAGCTGCCTCAAAAACAAGCGTTTCACCACTGGCAGGGTGAGCTAAGGTTAGCATTTCGGCATGCAGTTGTAAGCGAGAAGCCATGGCGAATGCTTCGGGGTGCGCATACAACTTATCGCCTAAAATAGGGTGACCTAAAGACAACATGTGCACACGTAGTTGGTGAGAGCGCCCTGTAATAGGGGTCAGCTCGACGCGAGTTGCATTCTGTTCATACTCAAGCACTTTAAAGTGGGTTAATGACGGTTTGCCATTGTCGTGATCAACCATTTGCTTTGGGCGGTTTGGCCAATCACAAATAAGTGGTAAATCTACCGAACCAGTTTCTTGCTCAAGCTTACCAAATACACGAGCAATGTAGCGTTTCGCGGTTTTTCTATCTTGAAATTGAATGCTTAAATTACGATGCGCCTCTTTGTGCATAGCTAAACAAATAATGCCTGAGGTTGCCATATCAAGGCGGTGAACAATTTTCGCCGTTGGAAAAACGCGATTAATGCGAGCAATAAGACAATCGGCGTGTTTTGGATCTTTTCCCGGCACAGTAAGTAAACCACTTGGTTTATTTACAATAAGCAAGTCATCGTCTTGATAAACAATACTTAAATAAGGTGTCATTGGGGGATTATAATTGAGTAACACAGCCAGCCTCGATGATATGCAAGGGCGCTATTTTAAAGGAGTATGAGCACATACACAATGGCAGTGCTGGTTTTCGAGTATATGCTAACAAGTAGGACTCTGATTATTTCCCCTTGTTTTGTTTGGCATAAAAAACGCGATGTGAAAGCACATCGCGTTTGTAGTTTTGAGTTTAGCTATTTAACGTTAGTGTGAAACGACAATTAAACGAATAGCATCCAGTTTAACTTGGGCTTTTTCGATGTAAGTCGTGAGTTCACTGCGTTGCTTATCAAAGAAGCTAAGCTCTTCGTCACGAATATTCGGGTTGATTTGCTTAAGTGCTGTTAAACGAGCTTGTTCTTCACCAAGGGCTGTTTGCATTTTCTCTAGTGATTCCGCACGGAGTGTTTCAAGCTTAGTTTGTGCCATGCCTTGTGCACTGGTGATCATTGGGTGAATGGCACTTTGTAACGCACTGGCTAACTTACTTGCAGTTTGGCGACCAACCGCAGACAGCTGCTGGTTGAAGGCATCAAAGGCAACATTGTCGGCTAAGTTATTGCTGCTCTTATCTAATAAGATACGAATAGGCGTTGGTGGCAAGAAGCGGCCAACTTGAAGTGCTTTAGGCGCCATCGCCTCCGCAATGAAAATAAGCTCAACAAAGAAGGTACCAGCAGGAAGCTTTTTGTTTTTCAGTAACGCCACAGAGGCAGTACCAAAGTCATCATCACAAATCATGTCTAAGCTGCCTTGCACCATTGGGTGATCCCAACTGATGAAATGCGCGTCTTCTTGCGAAAGCGAGGTGCTGCGATCAAACGTTACTGTGATGCCATCATCTTTTAAGCATGGGAAAGATGGGTTTAGCATGTGCTCAGTTGGCTTTAAGATGATGGTATTTTCACCTTTATCCTCTTGGCTTACACCAAAGGTGTCGAACACATTGATCATATAACTTGGTAGCGTGAATTGATCATCTAACTCTTCGATATCAGCAACAAGACTTTCGGCTCGTCCTTGGCCACTTGAGTGCAGCTCTAATAAACGGTCACGACCACTTTCCATTTGTTTACGAAGTTTAGCATTTTGGCTGGCAACTTGTTCTAGTAGTGGGTCTAGCTTTTCTTCGTCACAGTTGTGTGCACCAATAAACTCAAGTAGTTCTTCGCCATACTCTTTATACAGCATTTGTCCTGTTGTCGATGTTGTTTCAAACGCATCTAAACCTTCGTTGTACCATCGAAGTAATACTTCTTGTGCGGTGTTTTCGAAATACGGTACGTGAATGTTTACGTCTTGCGTTTGACCAATACGGTCAAGACGACCAATGCGTTGCTCGAGTAAGTCTGGATTAAGTGGTAAATCAAACAGTACTAAGTGATGCGAGAATTGGAAGTTACGACCTTCAGAACCAATTTCAGAACAAAGTAGAATTTGTGCGCTGTCGTACTCATCGGCAAAGTAAGCCGCTGCACGGTCACGTTCAACAATCGACATGCCTTCGTGGAACACCGAGGCTTTAATTGCTTCACGCTCACGTAAAATTTGTTCTAGGCTAAGTGCGGTTTCGGCTTTAGCACAAATAAGCAGTACTTTTTCGTGCTTAAGGGTTTTAAGTGTTTCAATTAACCAATCAACACGTGGGTCAAATGCACCCCAGCTGGCATTTTCACCTTCAAACTCTTGGAAGATTTTTTCAGGGAATAAAGCACGAAGTGCAGTTAGCTCAGCATTTTGAATGCCGCCCATATTACCTAGTACCGACATTGCCGTTTTATATTGTTTAGGCATTGCCATTGGATAAGCATGAAGCTTACGGCTTGGGTAACCATCAATACCGCTGCGGCTATTTCTAAATAAAATACGGCCTGTACCATGGCGGTCTAGCAGCATTGATAGAATTTCGTTACGCGCCGTTTCATCACCTTGCTCTGCGTTAGCTAAAAGGTCAGTGATGTCGGTTTCTTTTAATAGCTCTTTTAATGTTGCTCTAGATGTATCATCAAGGCCTTTTTCACCCAGTAATTGGTTGGCTGCTTCGGCAACCTCTTTGTAGTTACTTTCTTCTTCTACAAACGCATCGTAGTCGTAGAAACGATCTGGGTCGAGTAATTGCAAACGTGCAAAGTGACTACGGTGACCAAGTTGATCTGGCGTTGCAGTTAATAAGATAAGGCCCGGAATGTCTTGGCTTAACTCTGCCATACGTTGATATTCTGTGCTTGGCTTACCATTATTGATACTTAAATGGTGTGCTTCATCGACAACTAATAAATCCCAATCAGCCAGAGTTGCTTGCTCAAACCAGCGTTTTTTCTTACTTAAAAACTCAAGGCTAGTAAGTACTAACTGTTCTGTTTCGAATACGTTTGGTGAGTCTGCAAATGCTTCATCACAACGTTCTTCATCAAAAATAGAAAAACGTAAGTTAAAGCGGCGTAGCATTTCTACTAACCACTGATGCTGAAGATTTTCAGGCACAACAATCAATACGCGGCTAGCACGGCCACTGATGATTTGTTGATGTAAAATCATACCCGCTTCAATGGTTTTACCTAAACCCACCTCATCAGAAAGTAGTACGCGTGGCGCAAAACGTTTCCCCACTTCTTGGGCGATATAAAGCTGATGCGGAATAAGGTTTGCACGCTGGCCAATTAAGCCTTTTAAAGGTGATTGTTGGCGCTCAAATTGATGCTGCCAAGTTTGGTAGCGAAGCGTATAGCGGTCAAAACGGTCTACTTGACCTGCAAATAAACGGTCTTGTGGTTTATTGAATTTGATAAAGTGATCTAAAAAGGTTTCTTTTAACTGGGCTTTTTCGCCATTATCAACGCGAGTGCCGTGATAGCATAGTAACTCGCCCTGCTGTTCAACAGACTCGACTTCTAATTCCCATTCTTCAACGCTGCGAATAATATCACCTGGATTAAATGCGACACGAGTAACAGGTGCTTCAGTTAAAGAATAAACTCTGTTTTCTCCACTGGCTGGAAATAAAATGCTGACCTGACGGCCTTCAAGGGCAACAACGGTGCCTAATCCTAAATCTGACTCTGTATCACTGATCCAACGCTGACCTAAGGAAAAATTCATGTATGTCTCGTCTATGAAGAAAAAAGGCGGCTATGTTACCTGTAACGCCATGCTACTTCAAGGTAGTAAACTCGCCGCACACAATTAAATTTAGTCAACCTTTTTAAGTCATTTTTACGGGTGAAAATATTAGTGAAATCTGTATATATTTTAACCAGTTAAATAATTGTATATTTGTTTGTCATAAAAAGGACTTTTGTCGTAAATAGACTAAACTGAGTATATACCTAACGAATAAATCATAGCTTCATCCGCCGCTTGTTTAGTTTATTGGGTATAGCATAAAAATCATAAAACGTAAGGAAAGTGCTATGGAAAAAGCTTCGAACCTTGATAGTAAAATGTATGTGCTCGATACCAATGTATTACTCCACGAACCCCTCGCTTATTTATCTTTCCAAGAGCATGATGTTGTTATCCCCATGACAGTATTAGAAGAGCTTGACCATATTAAAGATAGAAAACACGATGTTAGTCGTGACGCCCGTGTTGCTATTCGTGGGTTAGATGAAGTGTTAAAAGACGCGTCTCCTGAGCAGATGTTGCAAGGAGTGGCACTGCCGAGTAATAAAAAGGCGAAAACAGAGTCTCGTGGCCGCTTAATTATCGTTAATGATCACTTATTTGCAGACAGTATTTCGGGTTTACCAGGCAACGAGAATGACCATCGTATTATCAATTGTGCAGTGCATTTGCAAAAGCAGCACAGCGATAGCAAAGTGGTGCTTGTAACTAAAGACATCAATATGCGCCTCAAGGCGAAGGGAGCCGGCCTTAAATTTGTTGAAGACTACAGAACAGACCAATTAATTGACGACATAGCGTTACTGACCAGCGGCTATAAAAAAATTGACGGAGACTTTTGGCAACAGGTTGGTGAGTGTGAAACTGAGCAGCAAGGCCGAGATACTTATCACCACGTGGCAAAAAATACGATTAGTGATGTGTTCTGCAATGAATATATTTTAGATGATAGCGATCACTTTGCGGCTCGAGTAACAAGCTACGATGATAAACAAATTACTTTAAAAGATATTAGTGTTGAGCGTTTGATGAGCCATACCGCTTGGGGCGTTAAGCCAAAAAATGTTTATCAAGGGATGGCACTTGATGCGCTACTTGACCC
The DNA here is from genome assembly GCF_021532475.1 of Pseudoalteromonas sp. APAL1. Classification (NCBI taxonomy): domain Bacteria; kingdom Pseudomonadati; phylum Pseudomonadota; class Gammaproteobacteria; order Alteromonadales; family Pseudoalteromonadaceae; genus Pseudoalteromonas; species Pseudoalteromonas sp. APAL1. The sequence goes on from NZ_JAKGAW010000019.1 coordinate 38,450, forward strand.
AAGTATAGAACTAGTGATTTTAACGGGCCCAGCAGGCTGTGGTAAAACTTTGCTTGCTCTTGCCAGTGCCCTTGAAATGATCATTGAAAAAGGCATTTACGATAAAGTTATAGTCACCCGTAACACGCCAGAAATTGCTGAATCAATTGGCTTTTTACCCGGTACTGAAGAAGAGAAAATGGCCCCTTGGTTAGCAGCAATTACCGATACTTTAGAGGTCTTGCATAAAGGAGATGAAAACCCGATTTCGAGCCGTAATTACATTATGGAAAAAGCCAACGTACAGTTTAAATCGGTGAACTTTATGCGCGGCCGCAGCATTCAAAACGCCGTTGTTATATTACAACCCCGAATTGGGGATATTTTAAAGTTTTTACCCCCTTGTTTTTATTGGCCTGTAGAAAAAGTAAAAAGAATTTCCAAAAAAATTGATTACCTTAGCTACTCTGAGCAGTCTCTCAACAATAAACCTTTACTCAAAATTTGTAATTTACAAGAAAAGTACAACACAAAGCCTAGCAACGATTCAATCTTTTGGGAGGCTGCGTAATGAAAAGCTCTATTGATAATCGAAATCCTCGTGTACTAGACACATCTGCATTAGTACATGATCCAAAATCTATTTTTAGCTACAAAGATGATATTTACATCTGTCTAACTGTCCTTGAAGAGCTTGATAACCTGAAAGAAAGAACTAATAAATCGGTAAGTGCCGATGCCCGTATGTGCATTAGAATGCTTGAAGACATTATAAATGGACATACAGCCGAGGAAATGGAAATAGGTATTCCTTTACCATCTACCGAAACAGCCCAGAGAGGAAAGCTTTTCATTGGAATTGACACTCAATTGGATCTGGCTAAGGAGTTAAAGCACGGGATAGGAAGTGATGCTGATAACAGAATAATTAATTATGCTTTATATCTTCAAAAAGAACTCAATAAAGACGTAATAATTGTTAGCCGTGACATTAATATGCGCTTGAAAGCTCGAACCGTAGGGGTCATGGCAGAAGACGTTGCCGTAGATAATCAAATATCAGATATTGATCTTTTATACACAGGGGTACAAGCCTTTAAAGGAGATCTTTTTGATCGAATTAAATCAGACAAAGACTTCAAGGTTTCAGGAGAAGTTTATACTTTCCCAATAAGTCTATTTAATGATGAAGTTCAGCCAAACATGTATTGGTACGATGAAGCTGGACACATTGGGCGAATTTCAGAAGTAACAGATACTGAGGTATTCACAAAGCTATTGCCTCGTAAACAAGAAAAAGTATGGGGCATTTTGCCTAAAAATCAGCGTCAGTCGGTAGCTTTAAGCCAATTAACAGACCCTTACTATGATTTAAATATCATCCTTGGTCCTGCTGGCTCCGGAAAAACTTTTTTGGCAGTTGCTTCGGCGCTGCATCAAGTATTGGAGTTGAAAAAGTACAAAAAAATCGTTGTGGTGCGCTCCAGAGACTTTATGGACGACGATCCGGGATTCTTACCGGGGGATTTAACTGAAAAATCAATGCCTCTTCTGGCAGGTATTACTGACGCATTAATTTCGATGCACTCGGATGATAATCATGAAGGAAATGTCTACGCTACAGTCGAGCATGTGATTGAAAAAGCCAATATAGAATTTACTAGCATGGCTTATTTTCGTGGCCGTTCAATAGACGATGCTGTTTTAATCATTGATGAAGCTCAAAACATGACTAGAGCGCAAATCAAGGGCATGTTAAGCCGTGGTGGGAAAAATTGTCGGACAATCGTATTGGGCAACCTAGCCCAGATTGACGATAAGTTTGTAACACCTGCTTCTTCTGGTGCAAGTGCGGCTGTTAATGTGTTTCGTCATTATGAAAAAGGATCAGTGCTGATTTTTGATGAAGTAGAGCGTAGTAGCTTGGCTGAATTCACTGAAAAGAATATGTAGGCATCAAACTACCATTCACATTTCCTTATAATATTGCGACAATGGCCACTGCTTTTTGCAGTGGCTTTTCAGAGAAGCCCGTTCCCACGAAAACAGGACGAAATGGATTTACTCTGAACTAAAAGATTAAATATTCACATAAAAACTGAGTGACATAGGTGCGTGGCCTAGCGTTGCCGTTTTTTGGTGTATTGATGTCTTTTAATAAAGAAGACCTGCTAGTAAATATAAAAAGGCAGGCAAAACGATTATCTAAATTATTAACTATTCCCCTTGGACAAGCCCAAGAAGGGGCAGCTATTTGTCTATATGGCTGTGACAGTTACAGCGATTTACTAGTAAAAATAAAAGCTGAATCCTTTGATAACCCATTGATAGCACTGTCTGCACTCTCACCAAACTCGGAAATATTTTTAGTAAAAATATTAGCTAGCCACCTAGATAGCATTATTGGAAATTTTGAAAAAAAATTTCCCGGCTCCAATATAAATGAAGAGATGGTCGTATCCTTGTTTGGGCTTAGCTTTTCAGAGTTCAAACTCAAAATATCTACCTAAAGTTGTACAAATACGTAAGTTGTCATTTTGTTTTTTGGCGATATTATAATAAGAAGGCTGAACGGACAGCCTACGCCTACACATGTTTTTCGCCTTGAAAACGTGAACAGTGAAGCGGAGCATCCGTAAAAATTTGGTTATTTGAACAATAAATAAAGCAATGTGTTGGTAGGCCATTGTTTATTAAAAAGTTGTTTGGAGAACTAAATGATCTCACTTTATCAATTAAAGAATAAACTCAATAAACAAGCAAAAGAGTTTGCTGAGTTATTAGAGTTTCCTGATCTTTACGCCCAAGGCCTGTGGGCTAGAGGTGTTTATAACTGCCCTCATTTTTCTGATACCCATAATAGCCTCACTGAAGCATTTGAACAGAAAAAACTGGATTCAATTCTAAAGCACGATTCCCTGAAATATTTAATGATCAACGAACACGATGATCAAGAAATTATTGAATCGCTTCATAAAGAAATTGAGTCAATGGCAAACCGTATTGAAAGCCTGATGCTGGTAGATATTGAAACTTTAGATTTAGTTTCATTGATATACCAAGTTTTAGGGTTACCTGAAGATGCCAAGTTTATTGTTAATACAGGCGCAGACTTCCGCTTAGAGTGGCGACCATACTTTGATGCCTTTGATGATCCGTTGATAGTTCAATATGCAGATTTAAAAGTTCATGGTTGTTATTTCAGGCTCATAGCTTCAAAGTTTCCGGTTGAAAAGCTTTCCTTGGATGACATTAAAAAATACATGTACATCAATCATGTAAACCATAATGGTGAGTTCGAAGGCTGTATTTCTGAAGGAAATACATTTTCTAAGCATGTGCACTGGCTGGTGTTGACACTTGAATTATTCAGTAGCGGCAAAGTAAATAAGGCTCAGTTCAATCCAACAACCTTCAAAATCGAAGGTATGCGCTATTTGGTATACGGCTTCCCTCTGATTCCTTCCTTTGTATCTGATTGGCACAAACCTAATTTGTGTTTACGTGTTAAAAATCTAGATGGCGATCAGAAGTTCATTGTTCGTATCGATCAGCAAGATCTTGTTTTTTATGCGAGGCGCGTTGATACCAATTTTTTTAACACCATCGATTATGAAAAATACATTTCGTTGTATCAATCTAGTGTTCTGTCACATTTTGATGCTGACAACAATTTACTTAAAGTTGATGGGGTTAAATATCTAAGTTTCTTTCGTCCTTTTTCTGTAGAAGATATGAAAGGAGTTCAAGCATGAGACCTAGAGTAAAACTAACCAACGCAAAACTTATCTCAATTCAATCTGATACAGAGGAAAAAGTTGAACGGGTGCTTTACGGCACATTTGCTGACGAAAATGAAAATGGTAAAGAAGGAGATGCTTTATTCACGATAAAGGTTCTGGAAATCAATGGTCAAGAAAGTAAGTGCTTTGGTGTTGACTTTTATATCTTAGATGCTGTACCAAAAGAGTTTGATGTAAATGCATTTGAGTTTAATTTAATGCATGAGTGTATGTATTCTCCTAATAAGTTATTAGAGCTGCGAAATATGCTCCCGGCTAGTTATTAGTAAGGGAATACGTTGGATAGAATATATTTAAAGGATGCCTACATAGTATCTGTTTACGACTATAAAGAATTTGAAAAAATATTTCTTGGCGAGTTTTTATCAGGGGTGGTTATTGAAGATGAAACATTCAGGTTCCGGCCATTTCAGCAAATCGTGACTTCAAAGGTTGTTAGCAAATCTGCTGATGAGGATAAGTTAGAAATATACACACATAGTGAGAGTTGTTATGTGATTGATGCTGACCATAAGTTAATTGATATTTCGTTTGTTGAACTGGTTGTTATGAGGGCGGGAGCTTATTCGGTAGATCGAGTTTTAGAAATGAGAGAGCAACTTAAGTCTCAAAATAAAAGCCATTGAATAACGAAGATAAAAAGTCTGATGAGATTATTATTTGTCACTTACCTCTTTGAAAAAATTGACGTTAGTCAAATATTCATAAATGTTTACATGACATCAATTTACTTATTCGAAAATTTGTATTAGCATAGACAATGTATATTTTTATGAGAATTTTATGTCTAAAGCATTTTCAAAAGTCTTAGTAATAACGCTTATGCTGTTTGCCTTTGTAGGGCAAGCATTTGCGTATTCTGCTATGCCGTGCGAAATGTCATCAGGTTCTCACGAATCACACATGAACATGAACATGAACATGAACATGGATCATGGTGATATGAATAAAAGCAGTAATGGTCAATCAGAAGATTGTTGTGACGTTGAATGTGTTTGTCCTGCAAATGCTTGCTCATCTACGACAGTCCTAAATTCCAGTATTGATTCGACAGATATTCAAATATTGAGTGAATCTGTAGCTGCTCTGCAATCTAAACAACCTCATTCAATTTCCACTTCCCTTTATCGTCCACCAATTTTTGCCTAATACAGGATTAGTGCGTCTAAATTTCGCGCACATGTAATTAATTTTTCTGTTAGTCAATATAGCGTCGTAGCGCTATAGCTATTTTCCAGCGATGTCTGGGGGCAAAAATGATCAATAAGTATTTAAAAATAGCAGTTGTAATGCTGCTTTCACCTGCGTTTGCAAACGCCAATGAACATAAGCATGCACACAATAACGACGTAACACCTTTGGAGTTAATCGTTTATAAAACCCCTACTTGTGGGTGTTGTAAAAAATGGATAACTCATATTGAAGACAAAGGGATCGTTGCGCATTCCAAAGATTTCCGAAACATCGGCAATATCAAAACTAAGTATGGTATTAAACCTAATTACCGTTCATGCCACACGGCAGTGAGTAGAAATGGATTTGCCTTTGAAGGCCATGTACCCGCTAAGTTTATTCAGCAGTTCTTGTCAGAAGAGCACCCCAATGCGATTGGATTATCTGTCCCAGCAATGCCTGTTGGCTCTCCGGGTATGGAAGTCGGCGACCGCTTTATGTCATATAACGTATTAATTTTATTTAAAGATGGAACGAGTAAAGTATATGCAGAAGTTAAGGCTTATGAGGAGCAATTCTAATGAGATTAAATGTTTCAAGCCTTACTCTACTTTCAACTTCGCTAATGCTCGGCTTGTCTGTATTCTCAGCTCAAGCTGAGAAAGTAGTGTCACTTGAACAAGCTATCACCTTGGCTCAGCAAAATGATCCTTGGCTTCATGGGAGTCGGTTAAAACAAAGCGCGGTTGAAAATAGAAGTATCGCTTCAGGTACTTTGCCTGACCCCAAAGTATCACTAGGGATAATGAATTTACCAACAGATACTTGGGACTTAGATCAGGAAGGAATGACTCAACTAAAGGTTGGTGTTTCTCAAATGTTTCCTAGAGGTGATAGTTTAAAGATTAAACAAGAGCAATTAAAAATTGAGTCAACGAAATTTCCACTGCTACGAGAGGATCGTAAGGCTAAACTGATAAGCCAAGTATCACAGTTATGGTTAGATGCTTACTTAGCCCAACAAACCATTAAATTGATTGAAGCGGATTGGGCGCTCTTTGAGCAGATGGCGGAAGTTACTAAAGCTAGCTACTCAAATGTTGTTGGTAAAACCAGACAACAAGATGTTATTCGTGCTCAATTGGAAATCGTGCAGTTAGATGACCGATTAACTTCGCAAAAGCAGAAACTAGAAACAACAATCGCTCGCCTTAATGAGTGGCTTCATATCTACGATGCTGCTGGCTTGAATGAATCATTCAACTTTGATACGCAACCATTAGAGTTTAGGGTTTCTAAAAAGTTGCCTACAATTCATTTGAACAATTCAACAGTCCTAAAAGCATCTAATTACTCAAGAAATCTATTGGCTCAGGAGCTTTCGAATCACCCAGCCATACTTGCAATTGATATAAAACGCAAAGCTTCAGAAAAAGCAGTTGAGTTAGCTAAACAGCAATATGAGCCGCAATGGGGTGTTAATGCTAGTTATGCCTATCGTGACAATATGCCCTCTGGTGATAGCCGAGCTGATTTATTTTCTGTTGGAGTAACGTTTGATTTACCCTTGTTCACCGAGAACAGACAAGATAAGCAAGTTGCAGCTTCTATTGCAGATTCAGAGACTATTAAAACCGAGAAACTATTACTGACAAAGCAAATGATCAGTATGGTGGAAAAGGAGCTTAGACAGCTTAAGCGTTTATCTGATAGGCAATCTATCTATCAAGAACAACTCCTTAAACAAACTCATGACCAAGCAGAAGCGTCATTGACAGCTTACACAAATGATGATGGCGATTTTGCCGAAGTTGTTCGAGCAAGAATCGCAGAATTAAATGCCAGAATATCAGCCTTAAGAATTGATGTTGACGCACTTAAAACAGTTGCTCGTATCAACTATTTCTTTGCGCGTTCTCAATCTAACTCAAATGCTGAACATAAGTCGATGCAAACTTCACACAAAACTAATCAGCACTTATCCAATCAGCAATTTGGAGAAAAATAATGTCAACGAATACTAAAACAATTATTGCCATCATCATTGGTGCTGCACTAGGCGCAGGAGTATTGAGCTTATATCAAGGTGCAGGTTCAAACAGTAATAGAGATGAAACAACATCAGCAGAGAAAAAGCCTCTGTATTGGGTTGCACCGATGGATTCTAATTACCGCCGGGACAAGCCCGGTAAGTCGCCTATGGGGATGGATTTAATTCCTGTGTATGAGGAAGAATCATCTGGTGATGATTTTGGTCCCGGAGCAGTAAAAATTGCGCCTCATGTAGTGAATAACCTAGGGGTTCGCACTGCACCTGTTGAGCTGAAAAATATGCATACTGAAATATCAACGGTTGGTTACGTTCAATATGATGAAGATAAGCTAATTCATATCCACCCACGTGTTGATGGTTGGATTGAAAAACTCTATGTCAAAGCGGCAGGTAACCCTGTAGAGAAAGGGCAGCCTCTTTATACACTGTATTCTCCTCAGTTAGTTAACGCGCAAGAAGAACTTTTAATAGCTTTAAAGCGCGACAATAGTTCCTTAATTTCGGCGGCGAAAGATCGCCTTAAAGCGTTACAGCTTTCAGCAGATTTCATTCAAAAGCTAGAAAAGACTAGAAAAGTTCAGCAAACCATCACCTTTTATTCACCACAAGCAGGTGTTGTTGACGGTTTGAAGATTAGAGAAGGCTTTTATGTCAAGCCGGGAAACACCTTATTAAGCATTGGTCAACTAGAGCAAGTTTGGGTTGAAGCAGAAGTGTTTGAACGTGACGCAGCCTTAATTAAAGAAGGACTGCCTGTATCAATCACACTTGACTATTTACCCGGTGAGGACTGGGCTGGTGTCGTTGATTATGTTTATCCAACATTGAATAGTAAAACACGCACACTCAGAGTGAGACTGAAGTTTGACAACCCAGACTATCAATTAAAACCAAACATGTTTGCACAAGTCTCTATTCACGCTAATCAAGCTGATAGCACGATACTCGTACCTAAAGAAGCCGTCATTCGCACAGGTAAACAAGACAGAGTTGTACTTGCCTTGGGGGATGGGCAATTTAAGTCTATCGAAGTGACAATTGGCCGGGTTGATATCGATAGTATCGAAATCTTAGAGGGTCTTAATGAAGATGATGTTGTGGTGACATCTGCTCAATTCTTGATTGATTCTGAATCAAGTAAAAACTCTGATTTTAAACGAATGACTCATGACGAAGTGCCTAGCTCTGTTTGGATGGAAGGCGAAATCAACAGCGTCATGGCGGGACATCGTATGGTTAATATTACTCATGGGCCTGCTGAGGCTTGGGATTGGCCTGAAATGACAATGGACTTCGATGTGGGTGCAAAGGTAGATATTGATTCACTGAAGTCTGGTCAATCTTTGCACTTTGAAGTGAGCAAAACCGAAGACGGTGGATATGAAGTTACTGGAATTCATATCATGAGTGAGCCTGCTGATATGAGTGAAGAAGTATCATCAGCAACAGTATCAGGTTTAATTAATGCGATTGATATTGATACACGGATTCTAAATATTAGTAGAGGCCCAATAGATAAATGGGATAGGCCTGCTGCGACGATGGATTTTATCGTCGCGGACAATATAGAAATGGTTGATTTCAATGTCGGTGATAATCTCACTTTCACCTTTGAGGTAAGAGATGACTTAGTGATAACTGAAATTTCCCTTGAATCTGATGATCAACACGAGCATGAACAAAAAAGTGCTGTTGACCATTCGAATCATTAAGTGGGAGAAAAATAATGATTGAATCAATTATTAGGTGGTCTATCGGCAATCGTTTCTTTGTTTTGTTGATTACCTTAATTATCGCGTTTGGTGGTTTGTATTCATTACAAAAAACGCCAGTAGATGCACTCCCAGATCTTTCTGATGTGCAGGTGATAATTAAGACGAGTTATCCGGGACAGGCACCACAAGTTGTGCAGGATCAAGTGACATTTCCTCTTACTACAGCGATGTTATCAGTGCCGGGGGCGCAAACTGTTCGTGGTTACTCATTCTTTGGTGATTCCTACGTCTACATTATTTTTGATGATGATACTGATTTGTATTGGGCTAGAAGCAGAGTACTTGAATACTTAAGCCAAGTAGCATCAAGCCTGCCTGATTCGGCAAAACCTCAATTAGGACCTGATGCAACAGGTGTGGGTTGGGTATACATTTACGCTTTAACAGATAAGTCTGGAAACCATGATCTAAGCCAATTAAGAAGCATTCAAGACTGGTTCTTAAAGTATGAACTACAAACTGTTCCGGGCGTGTCCGAAGTTGCCGCCGTTGGTGGTATGGTTAAGCAGTATCAAGTGCAAGTAGATCCTGACAAATTGAGAGCTTACGATATTCCTCTAAGTTTAATACAAATAGCCTTACAAAAAGGGAACAAAGAAACTGGCGCATCCGTTGTGGAAATGGCTGAAGCTGAATATATGGTTACCGCAACGGGGTATATTCAATCAGTTAGTGATATAGAGAAAATTCCACTTGGTATTAACGAACAAGGCACGCCGTTGCGTATTGGTGATGTTGCCAACGTTAACCTTGGTCCTCAAATGCGCCGTGGTATCGCAGAACTTAATGGCGAAGGCGAAGTTGTTGGTGGCGTTGTCGTTATGCGCTTTGGTGAAAACGCTCAACAAACCATAAATGGGGTAAAAGAAAAGCTTGAGTCGCTCAAATCTTCTTTACCAGAGGGGGTGGAGGTTGTCCCTGTCTATGACAGATCGAAGTTAATAGATCGTGCTGTTGATAACCTTTGGAGCAAGTTGCTAGAGGAGCTTGCAGTCGTGGCTATTGTCTGTGTTGCTTTCCTATTTCATCTTCGCTCATCAATTGTGGCAGTTGTTACTCTACCATTAGGTATATTGGTGTCATTCATCATCATGTATATGCAAGGCATCAATGCCAATATTATGTCTTTAGGCGGTATCGCTATTGCTATTGGTGCGATGACTGATGGTGCAATAGTGATGATTGAAAATATGCATAAACATATGGAGAAAACACCACTAACAGATGAAAACCGTTGGCAAATTGTAGCTAAGGCTGCGAGTGAGGTAGGCCCTGCATTATTTTTTAGCTTGCTGATCATAACTGTCTCATTCTTACCTGTGTTTATCTTAGAAGCGCAAGAAGGAAGAATGTTTTCACCGCTCGCCTATACAAAAACCTATGCAATGGCTGCATCAGCAGGCTTGGCAATAACATTGGTGCCTGTTTTGATGGGCTACTTTATTCGAGGCAAAGTCGTCTCTGAAAAGAAAAACCCGTTAAACCGATTATTGATTGCTATCTACATGCCTGTTTTAAAGCAAGTCATGAAGTTTCCAAAATCGACAATAGTCGCAGCAGTATTAGTGACTATCGTTGGTTTTTGGCCTGTCGATAAAATTGGTAGTGAATTCATTCCGCCATTGGATGAAGGCGACCTTATGTATATGCCTACTACATATCCCGGCATTTCAATCGGTAAAGCAAGAGAGTTATTGCAGCAAACGGACAAGCTTATTCGCACTGTGCCAGAAGTTGAAAATGTATTCGGTAAAGTAGGACGAGCTGAAACCGCAACTGACCCTGCGCCTCTAACCATGATTGAAACCTTTATTCAATTGAAGCCACGGGAGGAGTGGCGAGAAGGCGTGACAACTGAGTCGTTAAAAGCTGAGTTTGATAAGTTGGTTAAATTTCCGGGCTTAACCAATGCTTGGGTCATGCCAATCAAGACCCGCATTGACATGTTAGCTACAGGTATAAAAACGCCTGTCGGTATTAAAGTCGCCGGACCAGAACTTGATGTAATTCAGGATATCGGCCAACAAATAGAACAACTCTTGCCAGAAGTGACAGGCACAGCGTCAGTTTACTCTGAACGAGTTGCAGGTGGACGATATATCAAGGTTGATATTTCACGAGATAAATCAAGTCGCTTTGGGTTAAATATCGAAGATGTCCAACAAGTAGTTTCTACTGCGATTGGCGGTATGAATGTGACACAAACGATAGAAGGTCAAGAGCGTTACCCTGTTAATCTGCGCTATCCGCAAGATTATCGAGATTCTCCTGAGCAGCTAGCACGATTACCTGTTGTAACACCAAGTGGTCAACGCATTGCACTAGGTGATGTTGCTGATATTCGAATAGAGAATGGCCCACCGGGTATTAAAAGTGAGAATGCCAGAATCAATGGTTGGACTTTCATTGATATTGATAGCGTTGATGTAGGTACTTATGTTGAAAATGCTAAAGAACACTTAGCAAATAACCTGACATTACCAGCAGGCTATTCAATTACTTGGGCCGGACAATACGAATATATGGAAAGAGCGAAAGAAAAGCTCACCTATGTATTGCCTTTAACACTCGCCATTATTGTTATTCTGCTTTACCTGAATTTCAGAGCGTTTAGTGAAGTGGCTATCATTATCGTTACCTTGCCGATGGCAATGATCGGTGGCTTATGGTTGATGTATCTAGAAGGGTTTAATTTCTCAGTAGCTGTTGGTGTGGGCTTTATCGCTCTAGCTGGTGTTGCGGTTGAGATTGGCGTGATAATGCTGGTTTATCTTAATCAAGCACTTGCTGAGCTTAAGGAAAAAGCGGTGGAGCGAGCAGAACTCATCTCAGATGATGCATATCAAGATGCATTATTGCACGGTGCTGGCTTACGAGTTCGTCCAGTAATGATGACGGTAGCTACAATCATTATAGGTTTAATGCCTATTTTATATGGTACTGGTACAGGTTCTGAGGTCATGAGCCGCATTGCTGCTCCTATGGTAGGCGGAATGACAAGTGCTGTGCTGCTCACGCTTATTGTACTCCCTGCAATTTACTCAATCATTAAAAAGCCTGAAGTAAATGCCTTTAACAAAGAGCTTTCTAACGTGGAGCCTGAGAATAATGCTTAGCACGGCTAGAAAATATCACAAATGGCTAATGGCATTTGTCGGAATACAATTCCTCTTCTGGTCTATTACAGGCGTGTATATGGTGACTATGGATATTCACTATATACACGGCGAAACCTTGGCTAAGAGTGAGGAACCCAAAATAGATTTAGCAAGTATGGATTACTCCATTGTAAAGCTAGCTGCGGATTATCCTAAAGCTAGCCAAGTTACACTTACTCAAAGTATGGGCCGCCCTTTGTATTCTTTTATTAATGGAGAAAATGGAAAAGTAGCAATAGATGCTAAAACTGGAGCTGTTCAGGCCCTTGTAGATGAAACCAAGGCTAAAGAAATCGCACAATACCATTATGCGCTGAATCATCAAATCGACAGCATAAGGTTGATTAAGTCAGCGACAAACTTGCCTGCTGAGTTGTCCCCAAGGCATTTACCTGTTTGGAGAGTGACGTTTGAGCAATTCTCCACACCGACATTTTATATAAGTCAACAAACAGGATCACTTGTTGCCAAGCGTCATGATTACTGGCGATTGTTTGATTGGATGTGGCGGTTCCACATTATGGATTACTATGATGGAGAAAACGTATCTAACTGGTTTTTGTTCTTGGTCGCAACTCTAGGTCTAATGGGAGCAATTACTGGCGCAGTATTGACTTATTACCGAGTGCTTTCCCCAAATAAAAAGGGAGTCATTTGATGCGACTATTTAAGTTAAATACAACGATACACAAGTGGCTTTCTTTATTTGTTGGTTTACAACTGCTTATTTGGTTGGGAACGGGCCTTTACTTCAATTTGATGGATCACAGTAAAGCCAGTGGTAATGAACTTAGAGTTCATTCTCATCATGAAGGTAGCATTACAGGCTTTGACCTATTCCCTATTAAAGACATTACTAGTAATGCTCCGCAGGAAGTAAACCTTATATGGGTTTTACATCAGCCTTACTATCATTTTGTGTTCGATAAGGGGCAGCATAGCTATCAAGAACGCCACTCAAAGCTATTTGATGCTGTAACAGGAAAGCCATTTAATTTGTCTGAAGAACAAGTACTAACTTTGGCAAAAAACTCCTACTCAGGACAGGGTAAGTTAACTACTCCAGTGTTATCTCAACCTCCGTTTTCTGATCACGTAAGGCAGCAAAATCCTATGTGGCAAGTTGCCGTTGAGGATGAGAACAATACAACTATTTATTTAGATAGTATTACAGGCCAAGTACTTCGCCATGCCAATGATGATTTCAGATTGAAAGATCTGATGATGAAGCTTCACTTTATGGACTATGGCAATTCTGGAGGATTTAACCATTGGTTGATCATTGCATTTGCTTTTGCAACGCTATTCCTTTCAATTACTGGTGTTACTTGGCTGATACAACAGTATCGAAGTGGTTTACTGAAGCTAGGTTGGGGCACTAACAGGCAAAAAGTGGCAGTGACGTTTTCCAATGAAAATACTATTACTGACATCTCAGCAGTTGGTCGCTCAACTGTATTAGAAGGGCTAGCTAGTTCACATGTATACCTTCCTTCAGGTTGCGGTGGTGGCGGTACTTGTGGCAAATGCGTGTTCTTAAGTTCAACTAAATTACCTATCACACTATCTGAACAGGAACATTTATCTCAGGAGCAACTTAAGGAAGGTTATCGGCTTGGATGTCAGCATAGGTTCTCTGAAATTAGTTCGATTGAAGTTAATACTGATCGCAATATTGAAAATCATGAGCTAGTTGTGGTTGCGACTAACTTCATTACTCCTTTTATCAAGGAAGTGAAGTTTAAGGTGAAATCAGGCAAACAGTTGGCATTTAAAGCTGGTGCATATATGCAATTTGATGTGCCAGCAGGGATGAATAGCTTACGTCCAGATGATATGCCAGAGTGCTATGAAAAATACTGGGATAGCTACTATCATGGAAAATTTTCTCATAACGGTGTAACTCGCCACTACTCATTAGTTAACTTTGACGAGGAGTCTGATGAGTTAATGTTTAATATCCGTTGGCAGACCGCAAAGAATGGTTTTAAAGCAGGAATAGGTTCAAGTTATTTAGGTTCACTCCAAGTAGGTGAAACGATAACTGCAAGAGGCCCTTTTTCTGATTTTTATGCCACTTCAAATAAAAAAGTTAGTCGCGTGTTTATAGGTGCGGGTTCAGGACTTGCACCACTGAGGTCTATTATTTTTGAACAGTTGAAAAAGCATAAAGATAAAAGTGGTTTGACTCTTATCTATGGTGCGCGAACTGAAGATGACTTGCTATACCATAATGAATTGAAGTCACTGAGTGAGAAGCATAAAAACTTCTCTTATATTCCTACTCTTTCTAATCCTTCAGAAGAATGGCAAGGGCACTCAGGCTATGTTCAAAAAGTACTTCTGCCGTATATGAACCAAAAATCAGAACTGCATTTGGCTGAGTTTTACTTGTGCGGTCCAGAAGCAATGATGAGTGAAGTGGAAAAAATAATTACAAATGCTGGGATTCCAAGTAATCAAATTTTCAAAGATAAATTTAGTCGTTAATCCATTAAATAAATAGAGGTATATATGAAAACATTAATTAAACTTTTAACCATAATCAGTGTTGTTTTTAGTAGTGCAGTATTTGCACATGTGCATCTTGAAAAAAGCGTGCCTGCTGATAATGCAATGCTAATGAATACTCCAGAAAAATTGACATTGGGATTTAGCAAAGAGGTACGTGTAGTTAAAGTTACGTTGAAAAATAAAAAAGGTGAAAATATTAAATTTGACTTTAAACCATCAAAAGAAGCTTCCAGAGAGTTTTCATGGGAACTACCTAAATTAGCTCCAACAAACTATATCGTTGATGTGACCTATTTAGGTAAAGATGGACATAAAATGAAAGATAGCTTCGGCTTTATGGTTCATTAGTAAGGCTGTGTGATTGATATGGAAATGTATATCTGGAATACAGTCATTGTACTGTCAAAAATTGTATTTTACGTCGGCTTTGCCTGTATTGCCGGCTATACATTTTTCAGACAAATTTTTGAGCATAATGAATCTCATAGTAATGCTGTAATAGCGAATTTAACGTGGACAAGAACTTATATAGTTATGGCTTTGATCGCTAATATTACTTGGTTCTTTGCCAGTACTGGTGCAATGGCAGAAGAGGGAATTCAGGGGGCGATAGACGCTGATATATTGGCTATTATGTGGGACTCCTCTGTCGGCACTGGAGCTTTGCTTCGAGCGCTTGGGCTAGTTACCGCAATAATCGCTTTAGCTTTAAGGTTCAAACTCGCTGTGAACTCGTACTTAAAACAAAGCGCTTTAATGTTGAGTTTATTAATCCTTGCATACTCATTCACGTTACTGGGTCATATTTCTGAGTTAGGCACAATTGAAAAAGGCTTGCTTATTTTGCATGTGCTCGTTATGGCATGGTGGTTTGGGGCGTTATTGCCACTAAAACAGGCTTGCCATCAGCTAAGTTATGCAGAACTTCATTTGCTGATGGAAAGCTTTGGCAAACAAGCAAGTTTTACATTGAGCCTATTGTTGGTAGCAGGCCTCTGGCTCGTGATTCAATTGGTCGGAAGTCTTGATGCACTAATAAGCTCAAGTTACGGACAAACAATGTTGTTTAAATTGGCCCTTGTAGTGTCTATTTTGGCACTTGCTGCTAAACATAAACTAATACTCGTTCCACAACTTAAAAATAGTCAAGGCAGAGAGGCTTTATCTAAATCTATCTCGATAGAAATGGTAGTAGCTTTTGCCATTTTATCTGTAACGGCTGGGCTTACTAGTGTTGTTGGCCCTGCAAATTAAAACCTAAAAGAGAGAATGAAAATGAAAACAATAAATATATTACTCGTTTTATTAATGACGTTTAGTTTCGCAGCAAACGCTCATGGTGATAAGAACAAAGACAAAGGTTTGTTTAAAGGTATAGATACCCCAGCCGCAAAAGTTGTTTTGGCATTTCATCAAGCACTTGAAACTGGCAATCAAAAACAGGCTAGAGCGCAGTTAGCGGATGATGTCACCATCTTCGAGGGAGGCCGCGTTGAAAGGAGCGCTGATGAATATGCTCATCATCATATGTTGTCGGATATGAAGTATTTAGCAGCGATGAAGAGCGACACACTTGAACATCAAGTGACGATACTTGGAAATACCGCTATCTCTGCGTCGCGCAGTCAAACTACAGGTACTCATAAAGGTGTTGAACGCGATTATCAAGGCATGGAAACGATGGTGCTGGAAAAACAAAATGGTGAATGGAAG
The DNA here is from genome assembly GCF_021532475.1 of Pseudoalteromonas sp. APAL1. Lineage (NCBI taxonomy): Bacteria > Pseudomonadati > Pseudomonadota > Gammaproteobacteria > Alteromonadales > Pseudoalteromonadaceae > Pseudoalteromonas > Pseudoalteromonas sp. APAL1. The sequence continues at coordinate 54,618 of NZ_JAKGAW010000019.1, forward strand.
ATTAAGCACATTCATTGGTCACATTAATTTATTGGTCAAACAACGGAGAGTAAAATGAGAAATAACAATCCATTACATCAAGTTTCTACGCCACGTAGACGCTTTGTACAAGGATTAGCTGCTGGCGGTGTATTAGCTGCTTTTCCAAGTGTTCTTCATGCAGCTTCATCTTTGCTTGCTGGAACTTCAACAGGTACTGCGCCCGAACTAAGTGGGGAAGTCATAGATCTGGTGATAGATGAGTCACCAGTAAACTTCACAGGTGTTGTAAGAATGGCTACAACAATCAATGGCTCAATACCAGCTCCTACCTTGCGCCTCAGAGAAGGTGATGACGTTACTATCAGGGTAACGAATAAATTATCAGTGCCGAGTTCAATTCATTGGCATGGGATCATTCTTCCGTATCAAATGGATGGCGTACCGGGTATTAGCTTTAAAGGTATAATGCCGGGTGAAACCTTTGTTTATAAATTTAAGCTGCAACAAAGCGGCACATATTGGTATCACTCACACAGTGGTTTTCAAGAAATGACAGGTATGTACGGCGCATTAATTATTGAGCCAAGAGAAAAGGATATTATTAGTGCTGACAATGAGCATGTCATCCAATTGTCTGATTGGACTGATGATGACCCAATGGATTTGTTTCGCAAGTTAAAAGTACAGAGCGATGTATTTAACTTTAATCAACCTACTGTTCCAGAGTTTTTTGATGACATTTCAAATAGCAGCGTTTCAAATGCGCTACAACGCCGGGAAATGTGGAATAAAATGAGAATGAACCCTACAGATCTTGCAGACTTATCAGCATCTGCAATGACTTTTTTAATGAATGGTTGTGCGCCTTTGACAAATTGGCGTGGAATGTTTAAAGCTGGCGAAAAGGTTAGGCTTAGATTTATTAACGGTTCTAGCAATACGTTTTTTGATGTAAGAATACCTGAGCTGAAGTTAACAGTTGTACAAGCTGATGGACAAAATGTTGAACCTGTGACAGTAGATGAATTTAGATTTGGTCCCGGTGAAACTTATGATGTACTTGTCGAGCCAAAAAATGATGCATATACGATTTTTGCACAAAGCATGGATCGCTCAGGTTATGCTAAAGGTACTTTATCAATGGCACCTAACGTTGATGCACCAGTACCTTCTTTAGACCCCGTTGAGTGGTTAACGATGACAGATATGATGGGCAATATGACCCATGATAGTGTGCATTCTACAATGGCTGATACGGCAGGTATGTCGGGCATGAATTCTAATAAAATGGATCATAGTGCAATGGGTCATGGAGCGATGGCAATGGATCATAGTAAACATGGAATGACTAAAAACCCATTAGCTGTTGCTAGCACTAAAGTGCGTCATGCAAAAACAGAGTATGGAGCTTCTGTTGATATGCGTGTTGATATGCCTAGAACAAACCTTGATGATCCCGGTATAGGTTTACGTAAAAATGGACGCCGTGTTTTAACACTTGCAGATTTACATTCTCTTGAGGGAATTACAAACCAGCAAGAGCCAGAGGCTGAAATTGAATTACATTTAACTGGAAACATGGAGCGTTATAGCTGGTCATTTGATGGTTTGGAATTTGGAAAAAGCACGCCAGTTCACATGAAGCATAATCAACGTTTAAGAGTTATTTTACAAAACGATACAATGATGACACATCCAATGCACCTGCATGGTATGTGGAGCGATTTGGAGAATGAAAAAGGTGATGTACAGGTTCGTCGCCATACTATCCCTGTACAACCAGCGCAAAGAATTAGTTTTTTAACAACACCTCATGACGTAGGTCGCTGGGCATGGCATTGCCATTTATTATTCCACATGGATGCAGGTATGTTTAGAGAGGTAGTTGTATCATGAGAAAATTAATACTAACCAATACGTTAAAACTATTATTAATAGGTTTGCCCCTTATAAGTGTATCTGTATCTGCAAAAGATGAGATGGCTGATTCTAAAATGCAAGCACAAGGTGGAGATGCACCTAAAGATGCTAGAGACCCTCATGCTTATGCCGCAGGTACAACATTGACTGAAGGTCCTTATGCACTCAATAGCGACAAACGACTGACTTTGGCAGATGAGCATTCATTTTACGCGCTACTAGGGGATCGTCTTGAATATAATGAGCAAACAAACGCAGGTGTTTTTGACTTTCAGGCATGGTATGGCACTACTTTTGATAGATTAGTCATCAAAACTGAGGGAGATTTTAGCGAAGGTAATTTAGAGGAGAACCAAACAGATTTTCTATGGGGCCACGCAATATCTGCTTATTGGGATACACAAGTCGGTATTCGACTTGATTACAATAACGAAGGTGAAAACCGCAAATGGCTAGCTTTTGGTTTACAAGGTCTAGCCCCCTACTGGTTTGAAATTGATATGACTGCGTATTTAGGAGAGCAAGGTAATAGTGCATTTTCGATCGAAGCTGAGTATGAGCTATTACTTACTCAAAAGTTAATTGTTCAACCACGAGCAGAGTTGACGCTTTACGGTAAGGATGACGTCCAAAATAACCTTGGTAGTGGCTTATCTAGCAGTGCTATTGGTTTTCGGGTTCGTTATGAGTTTACCCGCCAGTTTGCTCCCTATGTTGGCGTTGAGTGGACAAATAAATTTGGTAATACAGCCGACTTTGCGAAGTTAAATGGGCAAAGTACTCGTGATACTGCTTTTGTTGCAGGTATCAAGTTCTGGCTCTGATGTGAAGAAATACTATATTGACTTGATGAGAGCTACCGCAACTATATTGATGGTAGCTTTTGTTTTTTTGGGATTTAAACCATTTTAGTTATGTTAGGAAAGGCCTAGCTAATAGTTTTTTGGAAAGAACTAAGAGCAGTAATAGTAAGCTACTTCTTGTTTTCAGTCGGTGCCAGTCTGGTGTATACCTATCAAGGTGGAATATCAGCTAAGAAGTAAAGTTGGCGAATGGTTAAGGTTAAAGAGTCAAGCCAAAAAACATCGCCATTGAAAGACGTACAATAGGCCATTTTATCACTTTTGATGAACGGGAATTGGGTGTGCTCGGGATAGAACCGATTGTTGCAAAGTACTGTGCTTAAAGCTGAACAATTGGAAAAATGATCCCTTACTCAATACCTAGTTATGAGCGTAGGGTTTTTATTTTTTTAATGGTGCTCATGCTTGGCTTCAATCTCATGAGTCTAAATTAGACACCCCTTTTATACTTGTTAAGTTTAAGCTGTTTAAAAAAGTAAAAAGTTTAGGTTTTAGTTCAAAGGTTGATCAAGATCATAAAATTATTTTTATAAAGTGGCTAATATTGTAGGAGCTAAAGAAGGAATGATAATGTTTGGACTTTTCAGGTGGTTTAAAATAGTGATAATAACTGTGTTGCTTACGCAGCATAGTTTTGCTACAGCTAAGCCAATGAATTGTGAAGAACATCAAAATGGATCTTCCGACACGCATATTATGCAACGAAGCAAAAATATTCACCATCAATCAATGAATGACAATAGTCACTATCACACTGTAAACTCGCAAGACTCTAAACACCGTCATGGTGATGAAGTCTGTGAAAAATGCAAAGCTAGTGATTGTGTTTGTTGTGAGGGGGGATTTTGTTCAAGCTTTCATTTAAATGCCTATCTTGTGCAAGCGCAAGAGGAAGGTATTTGCAATATTTACTCTGAGCTATTTCTACAGCGTACACCTCTACCAAAATCTGGTATCCATCTCTTACTTTATCGTCCACCAATTATTGGCTAATCACGGGATCAGTGCGTCTTTTTTTCGCCACTCCCATCAAAAATAGAATGACTTATTCATTGATTTAAATAATCAATTGTTTTGAACGATTAGTACGATATTTTGAAGGCACTATGAAAATTCTCAAACTATTGCCATTTACAGTACTTAATGCTGTCGATTTTGGCCGAGATTTCTCTTTTACCAAAAAATTAGTTTTTAGCTTATTCACTAGAATTAGTACTTGACCTGTGTCTTAGACACAGGTCTAAGCTGAAGATGAGAGTACAAACTTATCTAAAAACTGAGGAGTGAATATGAAAGTTGCGGAGCTGGCAAAAAGCCTTGGAACGACTGCTGATACGGTGCGCTATTACACCAGATTAGGATTGTTAAAACCTGCTAAGTCAGTGAACGGCTACAAGTCATACTCGAATAAAGAAGTATCGAGACTTAAATTCATTTTAAGTGCCAGAAACCTTGGTTTTTCCGTTGCAGATATCAAGGAAATTATTAATGAATCTGAAGATGGTAAAAGTGCGTGCCCATTAGTCAGAAGCCTGATCAAAGAGCGGCTTGAAGAAACAGAAAAACAGTTTCAAGCAATGTTGGCACTTCGAGGAAAAATGTCTTCAGCTCTTTCTCAATGGGAAGAGATGGAAGACAAAGCACCGACTGCAAACATGGTTTGTCATCTCATCGAAAACTTTGAACAAATTAAAAAGGCATAGGAGGAAAAATGGTGACTACTAATACAAATATAGAAACCGAATCAGGCTGTTGCTGTCAGGCAAAAGCTCAATCCTCTTCGTGTAAAAGTAAGGAGAATACGTTGGAGAAAGTATCACATAACCAACAGCTCATCATTGAAGGAGCTGGGTGTGCTAGCTGTGTAGGCAAAATTGAAGGGGCGTTAAAGGCAACTCTTGGTGTAGTCAGTGCGGAAATGAATTTTGCTGATAGGACTGTAACAGTTTCTGGAACAGCTAAGACAGAAGAATTGATCAAAGCTGTTGAGTCTGTGGGGTATAACGCGAAGCCAATTGATGATAGCTCAGCAACAGATGCGCTTGACGAGAAAGAGGCGGCGGATTGGGCATATTACAAAAAGCTAATGCGCGATACGTTTATTGCCCTTTCACTCGGCGTTCCTTTGATGATCTACAGCATTGTGGTTGGAGAAATGACGGTTGAAACAAACCTTGAACGCATGTCTTGGCTGGTTGTTGGCATTTTGACTTTTGGTGTTATGTATTTTTCAGGTAAACATTTCTATGTAGGTGCATGGAAGAGCTTTAAAAACCACTCCGCCAATATGGACACCCTAATAGCTTTAGGTACAGGTACGGCTTGGCTGTATTCAATGGTTGTTGTGTTTGCACCCGAAACAGTTCCATTGATGGCTCGTCATGTTTATTTTGAAGCTACCGCCATGATCATTGGCTTAATTGATCTAGGTCTAGCATTAGAAATAAAAGCCAGAGGAAAAACCTCTGAAGCCATCAAACGCCTTATCGGCTTACAGGCTAAAACTGCAACAGTGATTCGCGACAACAAAGAGGTTCAGATTGGTATTGAGCAGGTTTTACTGAATGATGTTGTGAAGGTAAAACCGGGCGAAAAAATTCCCGTAGATGGTGTGGTATTGGAAGGCCACACCTCTATTGATGAGTCCATGCTGACAGGCGAACCTATGCCTGTTGAAAAAGCCGAAGAAGATGAGGTTGTCGCTGGTACTTTGAACAAATCAGGCATGATTTTATTTAGAGCCACACGTGTAGGCAAAGACACGGCGCTTGCGCAAATCATCAATATGGTGAAACGAGCGCAAAATTCAAAACCGCCGATTGGCCGTTTGGCCGATGTTATTTCAGCTTTCTTCGTACCTGTCGTGATGATCACCTCTGTGTTAAGTGCGCTAGCATGGCTTAACTTTGGACCTGAGCCAGCCATTGCTTTTGCCATCGTTTCAGCAACTACTGTGCTTATTATTGCCTGCCCATGTGCTTTAGGCTTGGCAACACCCATGTCTGTCATGGTGGGAGTAGGAAAAGCAGCAGAAGCCGGAGTGCTTATTCGCAACGGTGAGGCACTGCAAACCGCCTCTAAAATCACTGCCATGATTTTAGATAAAACGGGCACTATTACTGAAGGGGCACCTAAGGTAACCGATATTATTTTAGCAAAAGCTACTGACGAAAAAGACGTACTACAGCTTGCAGCAAGTTTAGAAAGCGGCTCAGAGCATCCTTTAGCGCAAGCGATTGTTGAAAGTGCGTTAGATCAGGATATTGAGTTACTAAAAATTGAAGCCTTTAACGCCATTACGGGTTTTGGTGTAGAAGCAAGCTGCAACAACAAAGCCCTGCTTTTCGGAAACGATAAACTAATGAAGTTAAAAGGCATAGACCTCACAGGCTTTGTTGAACAAGCACAGTCTTTAGCCAAAGAAGCCAAAACACCTATGTACTTTGCTGTAGATGGTGAACTTGCAGCAATCATTGCTGTTGCAGATCCTATCAAGTCAGACTCAATCTCTGCTATCAAACGGCTTCAGGCTAATGGTATACGCGTCATCATGTTAACGGGTGATAACAAGGAAACCGCTGCCGCCGTAGCTAAAAAAGCGGGTATTAGTGAGTTTCTTGCTGAAGTGCTGCCAGAAGATAAAGCCAACAAGGTGAAAGAGCTACAAGAAGGCGGCGAAATTGTTGGTATGACAGGAGATGGCATCAACGATGCTCCTGCGCTAGCGTTAGCCGATGTTGGCTTCGCCATAGGCACAGGGACTGATGTAGCTATCGAAAGTGCTGACATTACCCTAATGCGTGGTTCACTTCATGGCCTTGCTGATGCCATAGCGGTAAGCAAAGCCACTTTACGAAATATCAAACAAAACTTGTTTGGCGCGTTTGTCTATAACGTTGCCGGGATTCCTTTTGCTGCGGGGGTTCTATATCCCTTCTTTGGCATTCTGCTTAGCCCTGTAATTGCAGGTGCTGCAATGGCGTTTTCGTCATTGACTGTAGTGTCAAATGCAAATCGACTTCGCTTTTTTAAAGCAAAAGAGCATTAAGGAGAATCACAATGATGGTTATTAACTTATTAGGCTTAGTGTTGATCGCGCTGATTGTTTGGTGGTTTTGGCTGTACGAACCTAACAAAACAATTGTGCAAAACAGTGAAGTGTTAATTGAAGTGAAAGATGGCGTGTATTCCCCATCTTCAATTCAGGTGTCTGCTAGCCAACCTGTTACCTTGAAGTTTATACGCAAAGATCAATCCCCCTGCGCTGAAACAATGCTTATTCCTTCATTGGATATAAGCGAACAGCTTAAGTTGAATGAAATTACTCAAATTACCTTATTAAACTTGTCACCGGGAGAGCATGAGTTTCATTGTCAGATGCAAATGTATCGCGGCGTCTTAAAAGTCGTTTAGGAGGGCAATATGAAAAATCAACACCCTGATTTTTGGTCAACACCTACAGGCTGGGCTGCACTGGCACTTATTGCCGCAGTGACCTACTTCTTAGTGCTTGAGCATGGTCAACATGTGCTGCAATTTCTTCCCTACTTGATTTTATTGCTATGCCCCTTGATGCACGTATTTATGCATGGCAGTCATGGTAAACATGGTCACGATCATTCACATGCGCCTGATGAAAAAAAGGAAAAGAGCTTTCAAGAACTCACGGATAAAAATGCAGCCTATCGCGATGGCTACATACAAGGGTTAGAAAAGGCACGTAAGGAATCACATAAAAAGGAGAGCAGTGATGAATGAAACATATGATTATGGCTTATGGTCAATGGTGATACTGAACTCAGCAATTTTTATCTTTTTTGCCTTTAGTTTTGTCAAACCAAAAACATCAACTGATTGGAGAAGTCTAAGCGCGTTCTCTGCCTTTATTGTTGCCCTATTTACTGAAATGTATGGCTTTCCTTTAACTATCTATTTTCTGTCGGGGTGGCTGACGGAGACCTATCCAGAAGTAAATTTCTTTGCGCATGAAAATGGGCATTTATTACATACTTTCTTTGGATTTCAAGGTGATGCCCATTGGGACCCATTTCATATAGTGAGTATGGTGTTTATTGTTGCAGGTTTCTTTATGTTGTCTTCAGCATGGAATGTATTGCATCACGCGCAAAAACATCATCAATTGGCTACAACTGGATGGTATGCAAGGTGTCGCCACCCACAGTATGTAGCTTTCATTCTAATCATGTTCGGCTTTTTATTGCAGTGGCCGACAATCCCAACACTTGCGATGTTTCCGATCTTAGTCGTTGTTTACGTCAAGCTAGCGAAATGCGAAGAAGCACAGGCGATTGCTGAATTTGGTTCGGAGTACCACAGGTATATGGAATCGACACCAAGTTGGATCCCAAGTTTTAATAAAAGTGTAGAAGGTAAAAATCATGAAAACGTTAACTAAATCAATTTTATTTATTGGTTCACTACTGATAACCACTAGCTCATTTGCCCAAAACAATGAGCATAAACATGAAGGTGCGAACAAAACTGGTATGCATCAAGGCATGACAATACCACATGAGAACATGGGAGAAATGCATAAAAAGATGATGGAAATGAAAAAGGAAGTCCATGCCATTAAAACTGAAAAAGATCCTGACAAGCAACAGCAGATGATGGTTGAACATCACCGTTCAATGATGAAGATGATGCAATCCATGCACAAAAACATGGAAGAAATGCCAATGCATCAACAAATCAAGATGACTGAACATCATTTAGAAATGATGGAGAACATGATGCCGCAGATGAACCGGAAAATGGAAGAAATGAAAGATAGCAATCAACAGCATTCACACAAACATTAGGAGAAAAATTATGAGCGATTTAGATCATAGAGTTGGCGTTAGAGAGCAAAATTTAGTTGTTCGAAATCTAAAGCTTAGCAATGTCACAGAAGAAAGCTGTGACGAGTTAGTAAAAGAAATAGATCAGCTTTTTGGTATAGATGAAGTTAGTTACAACATCAAAGAAGGTGAAATACACCTTGCCTATGATGCCGCAAACGTAAGCCTTGATGGGATTGAGGAGGTAATCCGTAAGTATGGCGCAGATGTTCATGATGATTGGTGGACACATACTAAAGAAAGTTACTATAAATTTGTTGATCAGAACATCAAAGATAACTCTGTTCATAAGCCTTGGAGTTGTCATCAAGCACCTTCGGGGGCTGGCCGGAAAAACAAATGAATTCATAAAAAAGTGTATTGATAATTAGTTAGTCAAATGAGGTAACAGTGATGAAAACACCCTATATAAAAGCTCTTTTATTGCTTACATTCGGTTTATATTTAGTGGGTTGTTCCAATACCACTTTTTATCATAAATACATGATGAGAGGTCAGGTAGTAGAAAGTTCTGATAATCGAACTCTAATCTGTATTGGTGCTAAGCATGGCGCAGAGGTTGGGCAAAAATACAGTGTTATTAGATTCCATGAAAGAATAGTATTGAGTGAAGGTGAAGATCCCTACACTATCGAAAAGGTAGGAACGGTACAAATTACTAAAATTGTGAATGATCATTTCGCAACTGTAAAGCTAGTGTCTGGTGACATTGCAGCGAAAGATATGGTGGAACTTGAAAACTAATAAAGTGGTGGCGAAAGCCACCACAAGAGCATAACAATAAAACTTAATGAAAAAGCTTTAGTGTTATTTTGTACAACCTTTGAGATTGTTTGCTCAGTTCTGGTTATCTTGATGCCAGTACGACAGAAAAAATGTTACATATGGATTAGAAAGGTGTGGGCTGGCATCCTAGGTCTAATCTTAACAGTTAAGGGGCCGCCGAATAGAGCTATACCTTTACATCAGCAGCATAATCAATGCTCCCGCGATCATAAATAAGTTTTCAGATAGCGATACAAATCCAAGTGGCACACTGCTATCGCCGCCTACACAGGCACACTTTAACTGGCGTTTGTCAATGTAAACGGCTTTGAAAACTGAAATTGCTCCAACTGTGCCGATAAACAATGAAAATGGTGCCACTGCGAGAGGCTGTAGTTGGGCAACCATACCAATACCTGCATATGCTTCAATGAAGGGATAAATATAACCATATCTTATCCATCTCATCGCTAGTAAATCATAAGTAATAAACGAATTTGTGAAACTGTATAGGTCTTTCAGTTTTTGCACCGCTAAGAGCGTCATTGAAAAAGCTATAAATAGCATCAGTGTTCTGATGGAGATAAATGAGCCGGAAGCAAAATGTTGAGATGCGACAGCAAGAAGTGCAGCTATCGAGAAAATGGCTACAACTGGCGTGTAGGTTGTGCCAGTTTGACCTGCTTCATCTTTACCAAAATACTCTCTTAAGTCATCGTATCCCCCGACACGCTTTCCTTCAATAAAGGTTTGTGGCGTAGTTTTGACATCATGCTTATCTTTGAAGTCATCAGCTTGTTGTCTTGACGTGAGCTTATGATCTTCTACATCATACCCTTGCCTCTCCAGCAAATCTTTCGACCTTAAACCATAGGGGCAGATATGTTCGTCAGTGACCATTCTGTACAGGGTAGCTGTCTTAGTCATCTTAGTCTCCTTTGTTCAGTGTGCCTTCAAACTTTGGGAGCGGTCGTTGCTCAGCCTGAGCTTGTGAGCTGACCTTTCCATTTTCAGAAATATCCTTAATCAGCCATTCCATTTCTTTTATTTCTTTTCGTTGGGCTTTAATAATACCATTTGCCAATTCACGCACGCGTACATCCTCCAAAGTTGAATGCTCACTAGTAAGAATAGCAATGGAGTGATGAGGAATCATCGCTTTCATGTAAGCAGTGTCAGAAATTGTGCTTTGAGAGCGAACAAGATAAAGACATATGGCAAACAGTATTGTCGCCAATAGAAAAATAGCCATGTTGAGCTTCTTGTTACTGTACATGCCAAGCATAAAGGCCAGCATGATCATTGCCATACCTGCTCCCATATACAACGCCATATAGATACGCGTTTCACTAAACCATATATGTGATACTGCGTAAGTGTTGAGATACATCATGACAAACATAGCAATGGTTGAGGTGATGATCATTGCAGCAAATCTTGAGTATTTCATAAGTAATCCTTACATTGATAGTGTAAATATTTCCCACTGTTAGCCTATTATTCTCTACATGTGGTCATGTTCTCGAAAAAGTGCAAGTAATGAGCCAGTATCAATAAGAGTATTTGTAATACGATTGACTCAATTTCAGCTTATATCTAAAGTTTAAGTTTTGAACTTATGATAGACACAGGCTAAATTGGCTTTAGTTAACAATCTAATGGGAGAACTCAAAGCACTACAAGCTGAGCTTCAACAAATGGCAAGCTCGTGTACAAGTGAAGCGTGTGAAATAATTAAGTCACTTTATAGTTAGAATTGTCATTCATTTTCTATCCGAAGTGTACGAATTTCTATTTTTTATTACGTTCATGTACGAAATTTATTTAATATACTTTCGTTCATTTAATTGTTAAGGTGTGCGAAAGTTACAGGTTTCGTATATATGAAAGTTGGTTTTGCAAGAGTTTCAACTAAAGAACAAGATTTAAATGTTCAACTGTCCAAGTTGGACGCTCAGGGCTGTGAAAAAATATTCCAAGGCAAACAGTCTGGTGCTTCGATTCGAAATGAAGAAAAGCTTTAGGAACTCATCGACTTTATCAGGGAAGGTGATGAAGTTATTGTTACTCGCCTCGACCGTTTGGGACGGTCGTTAAAATCTATTCTTGAGGCAATTGAAAGCATCCATAAGAAAGGTGCTTGTTTGAATATTATCGACGGCTCTCTCAATACCAAAAATGATAATCCGTTTGCCACTGCCATGATCAACCTATGTGGAGTATTTGTGACTGTGCATAATGATTGAGATTGATCTCATTTTAGACTGAAAGGTTTTAAAGGGATGCCGCCAATCTCTCTTTTTATGAAAGTATGATTTTTTAATCATAATATCTGAGACTCAATCAGTTATATTACGATAATTTGATGCTATTTGCTAACGGCAGCTCCTCCGACATTGCGGACATTAGCATCAATGAATACCTTATGACTTCACTTAGCCAAAAGCGGAAGTTAGCTTTTGAGTTATTAACGAAAATTCAGAGTGTAAAGCAGACGTTGAAGAGTCAATAATAAACTTCAATTTAAACACTCTAGTGCATTAACGGCTGCAACTAATTTTGTCGTTCTAGAATTGGCGGAATTTTGCTGTTCCATATGAGAAGTAAACACACCAGTCACCATTCAATAGTTTGGCAAAACCTTGTGTGACTCATACTTGTGATACCGCTGACATGAATTTGTCAGCATTTCTTCCGTTTTTATCTGTCCACATTTAGGACATGCAATAGTCGATTAATGTTCTATATTCTGCCCGTATGCCTCTAACAGAGTTAACTATCTAGTGACTTAATGATCCCGCATGCTTCAATAGTATTGTTCGAACCACAAGCACTAGCCATCTGTTGTAATTCAGCTTTAAGCGCCCTTAATTCTTTCATGCGTTTATTCACTAGTGCAAGTTGCTGATCAATTAATGCATTAACGCTAGAGCAGCTTTCTTCTGGCTTATTTTTTAATTCGATAAGACGTTTAATATCATTGAGTGATATATCTAGGCTGCGACAATGTTTTACGAACTCCAATTGTTTAAGTGCTTTACTATCATACAGCCTGAAATTACCTTCTGAACGGTTTGGATTTAACAGTAATCCTTCTCTTTCATAATATCTAATTGTTTGTATAGAACAGCCCGATTTTTTAGACAATTCGCCTATTTTCATCAATTTCCCCCAGACATTTGATTCTATAGTTACTATAGAGTCTGTAGTATAAGTATGCAACGAAAAGGATATATAAAAAATGACCGAGAAATATTTAAACAATACGAATATCGTTAATTTTGAACACAAAGATATCCAATCCCTGATCGATCAGCGAGGATGGCAAAGCTTAGACGATTTCAACAAAATTGGAGCAGCATACCAATTTGTGAAAGATGAAATAATGTTTGGCTATAACAAGAGTGATGATATAGCAGCAAGCGATGTACTAGCAGATGGTTATGGGCAATGTAATACTAAGGGTAATCTGTTAATGGCGCTATTGCGTGGACTAGGTATCCAGTGTCGTTTCCATGGTTTTACCATTGATCAGCAATTACAAAAAGGGGCTATACCTAGCTATGTATTTTGGTTAGCACCTAAATACATCATTCATAGTTGGGTAGAAGTTTATTTCGATGGACGCTGGATAAACTTAGAGGGCTTTATATTGGATGAGCAATACTTAAGCTCACTACAGCAGAAATTTAGCCAAGCAAAAGATGACTTTTGTGTCTATGGTGTTGCAACAAAGTGTTTCTCTTCACCAAACACAAATTGGTGCGGCCAAGATACCTATATTCAAAAAGAAGGTATTCATGACGACTTTGGGCTTTATGATTCCCCTGATGAGTTTTATCTTGAAAAGGGTACTAATTTGTCGGGAGTAAAACGTTGGATGTATCAAGGTGTGATTCGCCATTTGATTAATATGAATGTATCAAAAATTAGAAATACAAAAGCACTGGAGGTACAAAATGCACAACCATAGTCACAGTCATCAGCATTCTAAAGATGATCGTATTGGTTGGGCATTTTTTCTGAATGTGACATTTACTATTATCGAATTTATAGGTGGTTGGCTCACTAACAGTACTGCGATAATGGCAGATGCAGTTCACGATCTTGGTGATAGTCTTTCAATAGGTTTTGCGTGGATTTTAAGTCGTTTTTCAGATAAAGAAGCATCAGATAAGTTTAGTTATGGTTATCGTAGACTTACTCTCTTTGGCGCATTGATAAACAGTATTGTTTTAATCATTGGCTCAATTTGGATTTTATTTGAAGCAATTCCAAGGCTGTCCAATCCTGAAATGCCTGTAGTCGAGGGGATGTTAGGGCTAGCGATACTCGGCGTTGCCGTTAACGGATATGCGGTATTAAAATTAAAAGCGGGTGAAACATTAAATGAGAAAGTGCTGACATGGCACCTTCTTGAAGATGTACTTGGATGGGTTGCCGTTCTTATAGTCTCTATCGTACTGTTGTTCGCTGAACTGCCGATATTAGATCCCCTTTTATCAATAGGGTTCACGCTGTTCATCTTGTTTAATGTTTTCAAAAACCTGAAATCAACACTCGTTTTATTTCTTCAAGCTGCACCCGATAAAGAGACTCAAAAGCGTATTAAACTATCACTAATGGAATTTCCTGAAGTTAATGGTATCCACCACATGCACTTTTGGTCACTAGATGGTGAAAGTCACGTTTTAACAGCGCACCTTGAGCTGAGTGACAACTTTGACGTTAAAGAATTAATTAGGCTTAAACAAGAAGTTGCAGCTAAATTATCTTCCTATCATTTATCGCATACAACGATAGAGTTTGAGTTTTTAAATGAAAATTGTCGGGATGAAGCGCAGTAAGCTTTATCAATAAAATGTTGGGCATACAATATAAAAAGCAGCTTAATTAGGCATAACCTATTAATTAAGCTGCTTTTTGGGCTTTAAATTTCGTCAGATTACTGTTTGTTACTCTCAGAGCCATGCGCCCATTGATATAAAACAGGTAATACAAACAAAGTTAAAATGGTAGAAGATACAATACCGCCGATAACGACTGTTGCTAGTGGTCGTTGTACTTCTGCACCAATTCCAGTGTTTAGCGCCATTGGAATAAAACCTAAACTAGCAACCAGTGCCGTCATTAAAATAGGTCTTAAACGAATGATGGCACCTTCAATGATCGCTACGTAAAGGTCGCCTTTTTCATGCCAAAGATCTCGAATAAAAGCCAACATAACCAAGCCATTTAATACGGCGACACCTGACAATGCTATGAAGCCGACACCTGCCGAAATTGATAAGGGCATGTCTCTTAAATAAAGTGAAAATACGCCCCCAGTTAATGCTAAAGGCACGCCACTGAAAATGATTAATGCATCTTTTAATGAACCAAATGCGATAACCAAAATACCTAAGATTACAACTAATGTGATCGGTACAACTAAGCTTAATCTTTTACTCGCTGACTCTAGTTGTTCAAACGTTCCACCATAATCAAGCCAGTATCCTGCTGGGATTTCTCCTTCCTGATTAATTTTAGCTTTCACTTCTTTTACAAAGCCGCCTAAATCTCTGCCACGAACATTGACGGTAACCACAACTCTTCTTTTTCCGTTCTCACGGCTAATTTGAGCAGGTAAAGACTCTGATTTAAGCTCTGCAACTTCTTCAAGTGGCACATAGTTACCACCCTCAAGTGGAAGCGGCAGGTGCTTCAAGCCATTGATATCTGTTCTTGTTTGCTCTGGTAGGCGAACAACTAACTCAAATCGTCTGTCACCTTCATAAATGATCCCCGCAGATTCTCCACCAATTGCAGTAGCAACCCAGTCTTGCAGTTCTGAAACGCTCAAACCGTATCGACCAAGCGCTTCTCGTTTAGGAATTACTGATAAAGATGGAACACCTGTGACCTGTTCCATTCGGGCATCAGCAGCACCGTCCACGGTTTTCACAATATTTAGAATATCTTTTGCGGTAAGTAATAATCGATCTAAGTCATCGCCAAATACTTTGATGCCCACATCAGCTCTAACGCCAGAAATCAATTCATTGAAACGCATTTGAATAGGCTGAGTGAATTCATAGTTGTTGCCCGGAATGTTTTTCAGTACTTCTTCCATTTCTTCAACTAATTCACTCTTTGGCTTTGAAGGTTCGGCCCATTCTTTACGTGGTTTTAAAATAACAAAGATATCAGCAATACTCGGTGGCATTGGATCAGTTGCTACTTCTGGTGTGCCGATGCGCGAGAATACTTTATCAACTTCAGGAAACGCTTTAATACGTTGCTCAAGTACTTCTTGCATTTCTACTGATTGCTCTAGGCCGGTAGAAGGTATTCTTAGCGCTTGGACTGTTATATCCCCTTCATTTAGCTGTGGAACAAATTCACTACCCAGCGTTGTTGCTAACCAAAGGCTATACCCCATTAAGAGCGTCGAAAATGAAACGATAACCCAACGAAATTTCAACGCCATTTTTAGCAATGGTTCATAAATAGACTTGGTTGAACGAATAACAATACTTTCTTTTTCGCTGATTTTACCTTTCATAAAAACAGCTACAGCAGCAGGAACCAGTGTAACTGAAAGGATCATTGCGGAAATTAACGCCATAACGACAGTTGCCGCCATAGGGTGGAACATTTTCCCTTCAACGCCAGTTAGCGTGAAAATGGGGATGTAAACAACAGTGATAATTGCCACACCAAACAAGCTTGGACGTATCACTTCTGAAGTGGCTTCAAAAACGGTATTTAGGCGTTCTCTTAAGTCTTGCCTATGACCGTTGTGTTGGGCCTGTGCTAACCTACGGACAGAGTTTTCAACGATGATGACAGCCCCGTCCACTATCAAGCCAAAGTCCAATGCGCCGAGACTCATTAAATTGGCAGATACTCCTGCTTGCACCATACCTGTGATTGTCATTAACATGGAAATAGGGATAACAGCAGCGGTAATGAGAGCTGCACGTAAATTTCCAAGTAGAATAAATAACACAACAATAACTAAAAGCGCACCTTCAACGAGGTTTTTGGTAACGGTTGCAATCGCTTTATCTACTAACGTTGTTCTGTCGTAAACAGGCTCTGCGGTAATGCCCTTTGGCAGAGATTTTTGTATTTCGCTGAGCTTATGTTCCACTTCTAAAGCAACGGTGCGAGAATTCTCACCAATCAGCATCATGGTTGTACCAAGCACTGTCTCAATGCCATTACGAGTAGCAGCCCCTGTTCTAAGTTCTTTGCCTATAGCAACATTGGCAACATCACTTATTTTTACAGGAATACCATCGTTCTTTTTGATGATGACATTGAGGATCTCATCTATTGTCGCTAGTTGCCCAATGGAGCGTACTAAAACTTGCTGTCCGTTTTGCTCGATATAACCCGCGCCACGGTTATCATTATTTTTACGTAATGCATCAGATATTTCTTCAAAGCTCACACGATAAAAAAGTAATTTTTCAGGTTTCGGTGTTATGTGATATTGCTTGTTGTAGCCGCCGATACTGTTGACCTCAATGACGCCTTTAACTTGAGCCAATTGCGGTTTAATGATCCAGTCTTGTATTTCTCTTAAGGCAATAGCGGTATAAGGCTCTCCATTAGGCATTTTAGCATCAGGAGAAGCTTGTACGGTATACATAAATATTTCGCCAAGCCCTGTCGAAATAGGACCCATTTCTGGCTCTAAGCCAGAGGGAATAACGCCTTTTATCGCAGCTAATCTTGCATTGATTAAGTTGCGAGCAAAATAAATATCGGTTCCCTCTTCAAAGATAACGGTTACTTGAGATAATCCATATCTTGACAGGGAGCGGGTGTGAGACAGCTTTGGCAATCCGGCTAAGGCTGTTTCTACAGGAAAGGTCACCCTTTGTTCCGCTTCCAAAGGTGAATAACCGGGGGCAGAAGTGTTTATTTGTACCTGCACGTTTGTTATATCTGGAACAGCATCAATGGGAAGTTTTTGATAACTCCACATACCAACGCCGATGATTACCATCAGCAAGCTTAATACTAAGTAGCGCCTATTTATTGCAAGACGCAAAATTGATTCAATCATATTGCGTCTCCTAATCGTCGTCTTCTACTTCAGATTTCAATATATCTGCTTTTATCAGATAACTGTTTTTGTTTACATATTCAGTGTCTTTACTGAGGCCACCAATAACCTCGATATAGTTCTTATCTGAACGTCCTAATACAAGCGGTGCAAATTCGTACTCTTCATCTTCTTTAACAAATACACCTAATTGTCCCCCCAGTTCTTGGATAGCAACTTTCTCAACGGCTAAATCCACCTTGAATTGATTTATTTTGACGTTGCCTTTTAATAATTGACCTGACGTTAGCTTTAACTCAGTGTTGTTTAAACGTACACGTGCTAAAACATAAGACTGATCTTTAGCTGGAATTATATTGGTGATGGTTGAGTTGAATGCCTGTTCACCATGCTCAATATCAACAGGTTGACCGACTTTAATTTGATTATATTGGCTGGTAAACACCTTAAATTCAGCCCACAAGGTGTCAAAATTGACGATTTCAAACAAGCTAGTGTTTTGCGTGATACCGCCAATATTTCCATTTCGCTGTAAAACAGTCCCAGAAACAGGCGATGTTATTTTATAAGTATTTCAGCTCTCATTAGATTCAATAACGGCTAATAGATCGCCTTTTTTTACCGTATCACCAACAGTGGAGTTTATTGTCTTTATAACGCCGTTATATCTAGCGCCAACTTGAAATAATTGTTCAGCGCCTATCGTCGTAGAGCCGTATACAGGGATAGTTTGGTTCAACGTTTTTGAAGCTAAATAGGCTGTTTCAACACCAACCTTTTTTGCCATGTTATTGTCGATTTTGCTTATGCCTTCTTCGCCTTCATGTTCATCTTCACTAGCGAAAACACTTTGAATGGGTGACAAATACCCAATAAAAATCAATAGTGCGAGTAAATAGTTTTTCATTTTTAATTCCTAAACGATTCAGTTAATAACTGAATCAATAAATTGTTATTAAGCTTAAAGTGATGCTTTTTTTAGAGTGACAGCGCTTCGTTTGTTAGTTTTTCTATCTCTGCGCCATAAATTAGGGCAGCAGATGCCGCATCAATGAGGGTTCGCCGAGCATTTAACAGCTCTTGTCTAGCCGATACATAATCAAGATATCCATATCGACCTTTTTGATAGGCGTCTTGAGTATCTTCCAGTGCATCTTCAAGCATTGGGATAACCGACTGCTTTAATGAATTAGCTGTTAATATGGCTTGTTTTCTATTGGAGTATGCTCGTAGTAAGTGATTTCTAAACCTCAACTTAGTCGCCTCTTTCTCTATGGCAACTTGGTCACGCTCTGCTAGCGCACTAGCGATTGCACCAGAATTTCGCTTTTCAGCAAACAAAGGTAAGCTAAAGCCAGCGACCAGTGCCGTATCATTGGCTTCTTGAGAGCGCCTAACACCAACAGACCATTTGATATTGGCCGTTGACTCTGTTTTAGCTAACTGTATTTCAGCCTCTTTTAGTCGCTGTTCACTTGCATAGATTTGAATAGCAGGGTTCTTCTCTAACTTCGCAAAAAGGCTGTTAAAGTCACTATCATTGCCAAACTGAAAAAGATCCCCTTGTACTTCAGAGAAGGTTACAGAGTTTTCCCCCCAGTAGGCTGCTAATGAGAGCTTCAAATATTCCAAGCGCTTTTGTTCAGATTGAAGGGTGAGGTTAGCCTGAGCAATAACTGCTTTTGAGCGTTTCACTTCAGCCTCAGGAGTAGCACCTGCGCGGTTACGCTGAGATACAATCTCTAACGTTTCTTGTGCTAAGCTCAAAGCATTTTCTGCCAATATAACTCTTTGTTGGGCTGCAAGTACTTCCACGTACTTCTCAGTGACTTGAGCCATTAAATTAAGCGCAGAGACTTCTTTCTCAGCATTGAGTAGTGCTCTTGATTTTGAAACAAGTCCAATCCGCGCTGAGCGTTTATCTCCCATTTCGATAACCGAAGATAGAGCGACTGTTAATTCAGCACTGTCGAATGCATTAAATTCACCTGAGCCTGCAAAGTTCTCAGCTTCAACTTCTAGTTCATAAGCAGGATTTAAACTTGCTGTTTGTTCTTGTCCTGTTAATGCGGTTTGTTTGAAATCAAATATTTTGAGTTCAGGATTTTGTTTAAGCGTCCACTGAATTGCCTCTTGAAGATTTAACTGCTTTTCAAAGGCATAAACATTAAATGTAAAAAGTGACAACGCGAGAAACGCGATATATTTAAGCCGAGGTGTTACACACCTCAAAATTGCTATCTTGCGATGCACACAGGTATTAAGTGCCATGTATACTTTCCTATAAATTTATATGTTTTTTTCGGTCATTAACATTTGACCTTTCATAATTTTCTATAAAATTTAGGCGTATTTAGGTGGGCGGAATGGCACCGAGATATAGCCTTTTAGCTCAGGAGAAACTAAGGCGTAGGTAAGGAAATATTCTATTGCTTGGAAAATGTTACAGGAAGAATCAGCATTTAAAAATAAGTGACAACAGCAACAAAAATTACAATTATCAATTGAAGAGTTGCTATTATTCACCTCAAGCATATTGGAGTCTTCTGGAGCTTTTAGCGGGGTAATAGACTTAGTTAGTGATGAACTAAAAGAACTTTCACTTAAGTTTATTTCAAGCTCTTCTAGCGAAAAAAACACAGACTGCACCGCGATTAAAATCATTATCACGTATGATATATTTGATTTGATATACGATGAGTGCATTATTTTCATTTCTCTGCTTAATACTTTAGCTGTAAGATGCGGCGAGCACCGTTTAAAACGACAAGAGCAATTATCAAACCAATCACTAAATCTGGATAACGACTGCTTGTTGCTGTAACTAATAAGCCAGCTAAAATTACACCAACGTTTGCGATAACGTCATTTGCGGAAAAAATCCAACTCGCTTTCATATGAGCGCCGTCTTCTTTGTTGCCAAATATCAAAAACAGACAAGCAACGTTAGCGATTAGTGCTATTCCACCAAATATCATCATTAAAGAAGAGATCGGTTCACTACCGTAAACAAAGCGTCTTACGACTTCGCTCAAAGCACCTAGCGCTAGAATAACTTGAAGCACACCAGATATATGTGCTGCTCTAAGTTTCATGCTAATACTTTTACCTACGGCATAAATAGCTAAACCATACACAGCAGCATCAGCAAACATATCTAATGAGTCTGCAATTAGGCCAGCAGACTGTGCAATAATCCCAGCAATTACTTCTATAAAAAACATGACTCCATTAATGGCTAACAACCATTTTAGGGTTGATGCTTCTTTCATCTCATTTTTTTGGGCTAAGTCTTTTGCTTTTGCAGCTTCTGTACTGCAACTTTGTTTAGTTGACTCTAACTCTGCACCGAGTTTAAGTTGTTGTAACTTTTTTGTTATCTCATCTAAATTTTCATCATGAAAAACTTTGACTAAGCGATTAGGAATATCAAACTGCAATCCAACTGAAGGCTGAATTGAGTCAAGTGCTAATCTGATCAATCTCTCTTCTGAAGGACAGTCCATTTGAGGCACTTTATATGTACTGACAAACGCGCCACTATAGTTATCTAATTGTGTATCAATTTTTACGTCTTCGTTGGTAGGAGATGATTGACACTGACCACTACATTTTTCTGACATATTTAACATTCCGAAACAATATTAAAATAAGTATAAAATCTATAGTGGCTATAGAGTCAAATAAAAAGTTATTTAATTTGAAAAGATTGGGAAGTAACTCAAATAGCTATTCCAAGAAAATAATTGTTGGGGGGTAGTGACAGCAAACACTGCTAACATTATTTGGACTGCCCGTTTTATACCGATGTTTATCAAAGATAAAAAATAGAAGAGCTATCTAGATAGAATAAATTAACCGATGATCCTAATTCCACATTAAAGTCGCGTTGGTGTGTTACTAATTGTACAGAGGATCTAAAACAAGATTTAAATTTAAAAGTAAGAGCAACGACTATATTGTTGGAACACTTGTCATGAGATACGCTAAGCCTAATGTCCGGTTTCGTATCAAAGTGAATTTTAGCTGAAGTAATTTTGTACCATCGTTTACGACTGCTTCAGGCTCAAATCTGACGAAGATTTCCTAGTACTCACCCAATCTGGCTTGATGAGAAATAATCTCAAACATTATGCGTAGCCACATATTCGCTCAACTTGAGCGGGATCTTATAAAAGCCAGAACCACAGAAGGTCGTGAAGAGGCTAAAGCTAAAGGCAAACACATGGGCAGATTGCCTGCTTTATCAGACAAACAAGCGAAAGAATTATATAAAGATAAATTAAATGGTGAATCGATCTCTGCATTAGCGAAGAAATATTCTGTTAGCCGCCCCACGGTTCACCGAATTATTGAAAGAATGGAACAAAAGAAATAATAAATAAAAGGAGACGTTATGTGGTCTGATAAAGAATCAAAAATTGATTTCTTAAATTTTAATGAAACGGCTGAGTCAATAAAAGATCTTATAACAGAAAAGGAGTTAATGCCTATTAGTATAGGCGTTTTTGGTGATTGGGGCGCTGGAAAATCGACGATTCTTGAACTTACTAAGGCTTCTCTGGAAAGTGATGAACAAGAATATATCCAAGTACATTTCGATGCATGGACTTTCCAAGGGTATGATGACGCTAAAGCGGCGTTACTAGAAACAATTGCATCTACTTTAGTTAAAAAAGCAGCAGACGATAAAAATCTCAGTGCAAAAGCAAAAGAGTTTGCTGGACGAATAGATAAGATCAGACTGATGGGATTGCTAATGGATGGTGGTGCAGCATTAGCTGGTATACCAACTATGGGTGGTATACAGAAGATCATGGGACTATTCAGTGGTGGTGACGATGGTGAACTGGATGTTGATGATGTAAAAGGTGCTGTCGATGGCGCTAAGGATGTCGCGAAGAAAAACAAAGGTTTGATCAAAGATAATAAATCATTTTCACCTCCTAAAGAAATTAAAGAATTCCGAAAAGCATATTCTGATCTGTTAAAGGAGTTTGATAAGCCACTTATTGTCTATGTCGATAATTTAGATCGCTGCTCTCCATTTAATGCTATTTCGACCCTTGAGGCGATCAGGTTATTTCTATTTTTACCCAATACTGCATTTGTTATTGCCGCCGATGAGGACATGATCCGCTTGGCAGTGCCTGAGTATCACAAAGGTGCATCTCAACGACATCAAACTGATTATTTAGACAAGCTTATTCAAATTCCTGTGCATGTACCAAGACCCGGCGTTCTGGAGATAAGGGCATATTTAATGATGCTTACTGCTCAAGATCACGGCGTTACCGATGCGCAATTAGAAACGATAAGATGTGCCCTTGAAGAGTCATTAAGGCTGTCGTGGAAACAACCACAAATTACCGTTGACGAGCTACTTCAAGATCACGAGATTGAAAAGCATTCCGAACTCAGAAGTAAATTTGTGGTTGCTGAACAGTTAGCTCCACTATTAGCTGAATCCACAAACATTAACGGCAACCCTCGCATAGTTAAGCGATTACTCAATCAGGTTAAGATGAGAAAGAAAACCGCTCATCGCAGAGGAATGCAGCTTGATGAAAAAACTATCACTAAGCTGGTAATTTTTGAGAGGTGCTTAGGCACTCAGGCTACCAACAAGCTTTATGAATTAATTGATAAGGAAAACGGATATCCAAAAGTATTAGCGGATCTTGAAAATTCAGAAGTCGAATTTGACGAAATTAATTTACCTGAAGAGTGGAAACTCGACCTAGCTTTTATTGATAAATGGTCGAAATTACCTCCCATGTTCACTGAAATGGATTTGACACCAGCGGCATATCTGAGCAGAGAAAGCATTCCAATGGGGGCTGTTAATTCGGTAATGTCTGGAGCCGCTCAAAAACTCGTAGAAGAATTAATGAAGCAAAAGGTAAGGGTCAGTGGCGTTAACTCTACTGCGATTACCACAACTCCGAAGGAAGAATACATGTCAGTCATGGATGGTTTGATTGAAAACTTTAAGTTGATTGGTGATTGGACCGAAAGACCAACAGGCATTTATGGGGCTGTGTTACTTGCCAAGCAGGATGATAAATGTAGCTTAAGTCTTCTTACATTTTTAAAAAGCTTGCCCCGCCAAAGATGGCTTAATCCAATTTTAAAAGAACTAGAGGGAACTAAGTAATATGGGTACGTCCGCATCGTCAACAGGACCAAATAATAAGAGTCCACTTATTCCATCTTGGGCAGAGCAAGGAGATCCTGTCACAATAGAACCTGCATCAGGTACTGATGGGGATGAGCAAGCTGGCTCTGATAATAATCAAGCTGATGATCAGAATGACAATAGCAATGATATTGACAATGACAAGGTTCAACAAGAAATCGGTGGTTCACCTACAGCAACACCGCCTCCAAATAGGTTTGCCAGTGCCAGAAGAGCATTTGGTAAATATGCGCAAACAGGTGGCTCAACCTCAGATCTAAGGCGTTCATTAAAAAGTTACTCTAGAAAAGGCTCTGGCGGAGGTAAAAGCACAAGCAGGAGACTATCAAGCGGCATAACTGCTGGTTCTGGATTGCTTGGTGTCATGCGTGGCGACACCGTAACGGTTAATAATCAAAGCTTATCATTAGGTGATCTAACTGGGCTATCGACTGATCAAGCAATCGACAAAATTGCTAGCCATTTAGCGCCTGATAATGCCGATTCGGATGCTGTAAGAGTTGCGTTGGATTACGCACTAGAAGAAGCACTCCCCGATACAGAAGAATTTGACCCAAACAGTTTTACTGACGAAGTTATCCAAGAAGCCATAGGCTGTTATTTAACAGACCTTATTTTTCAGGATGTGGTTGAAGGCATGGGCAGAGCTTGGTTTCATGTTGAGCCAGCAAGCAAGCATCATCAAATGGAAGTTGAATTAAGGGAACTAATAAAAGTGATTACACAAGAGCAGTTAGACAAAGTAACTAATGGCAACCCCAGTACTATTAGCAAAGAAAATATTACTAAAATTCAAGCCGATGCTATTGCTATGACGGTTGATGAATGGGAGAGCTTTAATGACTAATTTTTACTTTAACCATGACCCTGCTAACTTGCCTGACTTTTCTGATGATTGTCATCCTGTCCAAATGTTTCATACGCATCAAAATGACATCACTAAGCACAGCTTGGTGTCAAAACAACTACTACAAACAGTTCGTGATTTAGGATTGAATGTAGATGCTGATTCAATAGATCTGATAACAATTGCTACCGCCGTTACCGCTGCTGATACATTTGAATTAAGGGATAATGCAGAAAATGCATGGGCTAGAAAAATGCATTTGCATGTTCCTGTAACTGATGAGGATATGTGGAATTTTGTAGAACCTGAACTGAGTTCTTTGCTCAACTTTCTTACAGGCGATCAATGGCTGTTTACTTTTGAAAAAACAACTATGCCGATGCCGACTCCTAAAACAAGTGAGCAAGCGAAAGCAAAAGCAAAATCATTAATTGGACTCAACTCTGTTTGCCTTTTTTCTGGTGGTCTTGATAGCGCAGTTGGTGCAATTGATATTTTGAACGGAGAATCAGATTTAAAGCCTCTCTTGGTTAGTCACGCTTATCGTGGTGATGGCGCTAAGCAAGAAGACATTAAGCAATTATTATCCCCGCCATTCGGCGAATTGTCCTATTCAATGTCTCCCCATATTATTAAGCACTTAGAAGGTAAAACTGACATTAGTATGAGGGGAAGAAGCTTTAACTTCCTAGCTATGGCGGTACTTGGTATATCAGCCTTAAGAAATGCTAATTGCGATAGCAGTATTGAAACTATTGTCGTCCCAGAGAATGGCTATATTTCTATAAATCCGCCGCTTACCAGAAGACGGATTGGTAGCCATAGCACTAGAACTACTCATCCTAATTTTCTAAGCAGGCTTGAATCTTTGCTTAGAGACACTGGGTTTCATGTCAAATTTGTAAACCCCTATCAATTCAAAACTAAAGGTGAAATGTTAGCGGAATGTGTTGATCAAGACGCAATTAGAAAAGCAGTTCCCCTAAGTGTTTCATGCAGTCATTGGCACAGAGAACATAAACAGTGTGGGCATTGTGTACCTTGCCTTATTCGAAGAGCGTCAGTTTTTCATGCTGGTTTTACACAAGATGCGCCATACAAGACAAAGCGGTTGAGAGATCTTATCAAAGAAAAAGATACTCGCGATGATCTCCAAGCGGTTCAAACTGCCATTATTAGATTGAAACAATCCGATAACTATCGTTCTTGGCTTCGAAGTTCAGGGCCAATACCACAAGAAAAAGATATACGAGAAAAATTAGAATCAACTATTAAGCGAGGATTGGCAGAGGTTGAATTATTTCTCCAAGCGGATAAATCGTCATGATGGATCTTCATTGCCACGTTGATTTATATCCAGATCATCAAGAGGTATTGAACGACATAAAAAGCAGTAATTATTACGTGCTATCAGTAACTACGGTGCCTTCAGCTTTTGAAGGTACTGTCCAGTTAACAAGTGGCATAAAACACTGTAAGACGGCCTTGGGGCTTCACCCTCAACTTGCTCATCTAAGAAAAAATGAATTAGCACTATTCGATAAGCTAGTTGATAGAACTAGATATATTGGAGAAATTGGACTGGATGGCTCAAAAGGTTACGCTGATTACTTTGATGATCAATTAGAGGTTTTCACGCATATTCTAAAAAAATGTGAAGGCTTTGATGACAAAATACTAACTATCCATAGTCTTAACGCGACTGGTGAAGTTCTTGAACAACTTAAGTTACATCCCAATGCTGGTACTTCTATTCTTCATTGGTTTTTAGGTACTAAGAAGCAAGTTCTAGAAGCCGTCGAGCTAGGCTGTTTCTTCTCTATTGGGCCAGCCATGCTAACTTCAGCCAGAGCTAAAAAAGTAATATCGTGGATACCTCAAGATAGAGTTCTACTCGAAACTGATGGACCTTTCGCCAAAGTGGCGGGGAATATTCTGTTTCCTTCAAGTGTTGGCACTGTTACTGAATATCTGGCTGAAATTTGGTGTAAAAATAAGGCTTTGATAATAGAAAAATTGTCAGTAAATCTTAGGTGTTTAACATCAGTCAAGTAACTAATTATACGTCACGTAATCTTATAACAATTTTATTCAGGTTTAATCGGTTTGTTTGAAGTATTTGTATTAGCTATAGCACTCAGTATGGACGCGTTTGCAGTATCCATAGGCTTAGGTTCTAAAAAAGTAGTAAATGCTGAAAAGCTCTTTATTAAAGCCGCTGCTTATTTTGGTTTTTTCCAAGGCTTTATGCCTCTTTTAGGCTATTACAGCGGTAAAGGTTTATCATCTTGGATTGAAGATTATGCACCTTGGATAGCTTTTATTTTGCTAGTATTTATCGGTGGCAAAATGATTTATGAGTCCCAATCTGAAGGAATTGAAGAAGATATTGCTAATGTTACTCATCGTGTGCTATTTGTTCTTGCTATTGCCACCAGTATTGATGCAATGGCGGCAGGTTATGCAATCACATTGCTTGAGGTAGATATAGCCGTAGCTTGCTTGATAATAGGCGTCACGACGTTTGCCTTTAGCTGGATTGGTGTGAATATCGGCGAAAGAAGTGGCGTATGGCTGGAATCTAAAGCTGAACTATTTGGTGGTTTAGTGTTAATCGCAATCGCATTTAAGATATTACTTGGTTGACACAGAACCACCGAATACTAGGCTACTTACCTGAGCAACATGCATTGCCTTCTTGAATAGGAGGACACTTAACTGTTCCATAAGAGCAATAAACGCAACAATCACCTTTTAACGGTTTAAGTAGTGCTTTACAGCTTTCGCATTCGTAATACCATTGGCAAGCGTTTGTAGGCATGGTTTCAACTTTGCTAAATCCACATTCAGGGCAAGTGATTTTAGATTCTAGTTCTATACCTTGCATACTGGTTCCTTAATGGGCTTAACAATATCTAAAATAGACATTACGACCATCCAAATGATCCCAAAGTAAAATAAGTAAGTGCTCCAGTCGTATTGCCATAAAGGATAAAGGGTCAGCAATACTGCAATTGGGCCAATGACACTTAAAACGCCTCTCAATGAATCTCGATGTTGATACCAATTATAGAAATTAACTAACAACGCTAGTGAAGCAAATAATGGCAATAAGGTGTTCACCGCTATCCCTTCAAAATGTGAAAGAAAACCTAACCCAAGAGCAGATGCCAATGAGCCGAGTGCAGGAAAACATGCTGTGCAGCTAAGGGCGGCTAGCCAAACGCCACCAGAACCTACTTTATCTAGAATTTTATTGATCATAACTATCTACCTCAATTTTTAAGGTAGTATAAACTCCGTACATAAGTACGGGGTCAATAGCTATTTAAGTGAATTTATTACCGGGCAGGATTGAGGGTCTTGATTGGCCTTGCAAGAATCTGTCATATCTTGAATTACTTTCTCTAATCGCTGTAAATCAGCAATTTTATTACGAATGAGATTAAGTTTTTGCAACCCCATCGACTCAATATCAGCGCAACTGTCACTTAGTGACATAAGCGATTCAATTTCTTTCAGCGTAAACCCTAATGCTTTAGCTTTCAGAATAAATTTGAGTTGACTGGTAAGGGCATCGCCATACATTCTGTAACCAGACTCTGGTTTTAAAGGTTGCTCTATCAGACCTTGGCGCTCATAGAAACGGATTGTTTCAACATTGATATCTAAATCTTTTGCCAGTTTTCCAATGGTTCTCATAAACATACTCTTTAGAAGCAGAAATATCATTATACAATTAATGCGGATTGCCTAAACTCAATTTTATTGCATGAACGGGGTCGCTAAGCGTCCTCTTTGTAGAATTAAGTTCACATATCCAGATCACTCTGACCGTCTCTTGTTCGCTCTTGCTGCCTGTCAGGTGAAGTCTAAGCCTAATCAACAAAACTGTAAGTTGAGATATGAGCTACTACATCTAATCTTGTTAACACCAAGCGATTTTGTCGTACTTTAATTACCACGCGATTCTGTCGTAATCGCTAATTACCAAGGGAAATTGACGGTTATCTTTAACCGTGTTCTTTAAATGTTTTGTTTAAGCATTTGAGG